>JBEIFE010000100.1:0-6212 GCA_040382575.1 Candidatus Sericytochromatia bacterium | reverse complement strand
GTAAGTATCCAGGATCCAGCACCACGTCGAGGTGTTCAGTGATGACTGGTTGTAGTCCGTATCCAGGAATTCGCCGGTCGAGTAGGTTGTTCCGCCGACGTTTTTCTTCCCGTTGATGAACTCTCCGAGATTTGCGGAATAACTGGCGCTTCCGAGGCCGAGGTCCGGCCTGTCTGACCCGAGAACCGAGATCCTCGCGATGAACTTGACTTCGGGGTTACTGATCGAGGATCCAGCCAGTAAATTGCCGCCTGCCCCGTACAGCCGACCGGGAGCGCCTGTTGCATTCCCTCCGATGATCGAACAGGTCCGTGGTACAGAGTCCTTGGGGACGTTAGTGGCATACCAGATCTGCTCGGGAGTGTTATGAGTCATGTCATCAGGGAAACCGGGAAAACACCAGAAAAAGTACTTCGAAACGGTCATCCCCCGGGCTGGCAGGAAGGTACTCCTCGATCGATTCTCGGTGTCGCTGATGAGTGAGTTCTCGATGAGGTGGTGGAGCAGTATCTCGTCCAGTATCGATGCCGCGATGTTCCGACCCACCACGCTGTTCACGGTGCTCGTCCGGGTCTTGGAATACCCCGTCAGGACGGAACTGAGACCGGTCAGGACCAGGGTCAAGATGACCGACGCCGCCACGACTTCGAGGAGCGAGAAACCTTTTTCACCCATCCGGGCACGAACGTTCATGCTTCAACTCCCCGAGGCTGGCTGGGGTAACGGGATGTTGCCCACGAAAGCGTTCGAGGTCACCTCGAAGAGATCCTGAGGCCGTCCCCCGATCCATCGGATCGTCCGGCGATCGTTACGTTTCACGTGAAGGGAAACCGTCGCCAGGTACGGGCTGAATATGCCTGCATTGGCATAGGGATGCGGGTTCCGGAGCGTGAAAGGATTCAAGGACGCATCGTTGTCTGCCCCCACGACCACGTCACAGAGACGGGTCTGTCGCCACATGCGGTCTGATGCCGTGCTGAACCCGCTGGTCAGTGCGCCCCATGTGACCCCGCCTGGACCGACATCTGAAGGGACCTGGAGCTGGGTGGTCCCGTTGGCGTTGAGGGTGATCTTGAATCCGGACGTCGCCTTGGAGTCGATACGGTCATCGAAGGAGTACCACGCAAGATTGGCCCGGTTCTCCACGCAACCCTCCAGGCGGAACAGCGGACGGACCACGAGATCAGGATTGTTCGTCCCCGTGCTGCGCGCGTCTGGCACCAGACGTTCCTTTTGACCTCCGAGGTAGTAGATGATGTATCTGAGATTTTGACTCCCATGGGGTTGATCGGTGGCCAGGGCCAGGACCCGTACCGCGCCGACGGGTTTGCTCGCGCCATCATCGTCATTGATCGGGTAGAACTGCTCTCCGACTTCATCAACTCTTCCAGTTGTCCCGGGCTTTTCCAGGTCCGGAAAGGCTTCCGGGACCAGAGGTATGTATATACCGTTGAGCGGGTGATCGTCCTCTCGGGTAGCCGCGGGCGTGTCCGATCGCTTGCGGATGACCGTCCCGGCTGCACCGCCAGCACCGAGGTCAGACAGCCCGCACCCTCGACCGCTTCCTCCCGCCCGTAAATCCACGACCTCGATCCACGCCCTGTGATAAACGTACTGATCCACGCGGAGGTCTGCGTTCAGTTGCTGGAGTGCCCGTGATGCACTGTTCAGGGAGTCCAGTTCAAAATCCGCCTGTCGGCTGCGCCGGTTCCATTCGACCAGGATGGCGGTCGTGGCCGTCAGCAGGACGAGAAAGACCGTGCTTGCAACCACCAGTTCGGTGACCGAGTAGCCTGGTGACTTCTTCATGTGACAGTGAGAAAACAGCTTCAGATCGGCCTCCCGCCAGGACGGATCAAACTCAGTGGCTTTGTCGATTTCTCCCGCTGCCATGGTGTCTATTTCCGGAGCTATTCTTGTTCTTGAATTTGAAAACACCGGACCGGCCACCGCGCGCGGAGGCTGCTGTGGACACGAGGCCTTCAGTGGCCCCCATTGCTTCGCGTGCCGCACTTCCAGAGATCACGGCTTTCCCGGCCCCCTCCAGTTTGTTACTTCCGAATACCGCCGTTCGACCACTGGATGAACTGGCATTCCCTCCCTGCACGGACGTCAGGTTCACCGAACCGACCACGTTCCGGACGATCTGGACGAGGTCCACGTGGGATACCCAGTCTCCGGTGGGAACCCACTCGTACCGGGGCAGGGTCAGCTCGTAAGATTCCGTGGCCATGCGGGTTTCCCGGGATATGACTTCGGTCCGGCTACCCGGAACCGTGACCCGGACCCGGTCCCAGACCTGTTGATCCACGTCCTGCTTGGTCGGCACTTCCCGCGTCACCATCCTGGGGACCTGCACGGAACGGGTGCTGGCCACGGGCATCATGCGATCTTCGAGGTCATACGTGCCATCTGCACGTAGAACGAGTTGTTTGACGAACTTGTTCTCGTAACCGAGTTCTTCGACCGTATCGGTCACGGGGTGCTGTTCTTCTAAGAGGACCCGCCCCGTCACCTCGTCGGCCTCGACAATCCGGGGCACATCCTCATCGTGATCATGGACCTCTGATGGATTCACCTTGACCGACACGGTCGCAAGCACGGGAATCTGGCGATCCTGCACCACGACCTCTTTTTCCCAGTAGCCCATCCGCCAGACAGGGATGGACTTCGTGGCCCAGACGAGGTCGGGCATGACGAGCGTATCGACACTCGAGGTCAACCAGGCACCCGACACCCATGCGAAGCGTGGGACATCGACCTGCTCCTGCCTCGTCGTCCAGCGCCAGACCAGCGCTTCACGTTCGGATTCGCTTTGCGCCGCACCGGGTAGCCCTGCACCGAGCGCACGAGCCTCCTCGATGGACACCCATCGACGTGAGGCTTTCTTCAACGGAACGGTGATGCTCCGGGTTCCCTGCGCAGTCGCCTTCTCGAAGCGAGGCAGCCACTGTTCCTGGACGACCCAGTCCGGAACCGACACGGTCTCGTTTTCGACGACCGGGACCAGTCGCTCGCGGAGGACGGTCTCGATGCCCGTCTGCTCGTAGCGCACGGGGCGTTCTGACCATTTCCGCCAGAGTTTGACGTAGTGCACCTGCTCGAGCGTCCCGGCTCCTGCATTCACCTCGACGCTTTTGCGGAATGTTTCGTTGAAGTTACCATCTTCACGGACCACCCGGTCCGTATCACCCTGGGAAGCGGCGTTAGCCGCCGGGGGTGAGGCCACCAGTGGCACGATGCCTGCGAGCAGGCTTGCGACCGCCAGTCTGGCCATCCTGTCGGGGAATGCCATGGGAACCTCCTCCAGCACCGGTGGGTGCTCGATGTACCCTATACCCGCTGGATTGGCGCGACCTGCTTCATCTAACCAACATTTCAAGATCGCCAAATGAAGGGACCTGAACCCTGGCCGCGTTACGACCTTCCGGGGTGGGGTAAATGATCGGCGTCTGAAGTTGTTGCGGCGGAGAACCAGGAGAAACGGGACGTTTGAGGCTGAGATTTTCCTGGTGGTCGGTTGCTCTCGTGCTGGGTCCGCTGGGACAGTTTGCCCGGGCGGATTCAGGCATTCCCGGAACCGTGCCGGAGCTTGCTGCTACCGTTGTCCGTTTTGATTCCTGGGTAGCTCGGCATGCTGTTCTATGGCCGGGCTTCGCACCGGGCAACCTTCCCGTCGCGGTCACGGATTCCAGTCGCCATACGCTCGTGGCGCATCTCGATCGACGACCCGCTGGCTTTTCCCCGGTTGCGTCCGCCCGTTCTCGGATGTGGGCCCGGACCGGTCCTGTACCGGGTCTATCGGATGCCCGACGGCTTGAGGCCATTCTCGATGGTCGCAAGGTGGCCGTTGTTCCCGTCTCGTATCTCCAGCAAGACGACACCCCTCCCGAGAGACGGTTGCTCCTTCCCCTGTTTCTGACCCATGCGCGGGAACATTTCCCGCATTTCAGCGAGTATCGAACCGGTCGACAAGCTGCCAGTCCGATCTCCATGGGGCTGGACAATCGGGTTCTCCTGGCGATCGAGACCCGGATTCTGCTGGGCGCATGGGGGGCCTCGGATCTCGAAACGCGTCGCGCCTCACTGGCGTCGTGGGCGGCCGTGCGTCGTGCCCGCCTTCAGTTGCTCCCGACGGCAGAAGCCCGTCGGGAAATCCTCGCCGAGACCTTCGATGGACTCACTCACTACATGGAGGCGCAGGCACTTGAGCCTGATTCGCAGCGAGAAGGCCGGTTGGGTGCCCGCATGATGGGCCTGCTGCGCGCCGACACGGCCACCACGGGGGGCATGACCGTCCGTCGAGGGGCCTCGGGCGCCATGGTGGCTCTGCTGCTCGATCGCGTACGGTTCGACTCCTGGAAAGGGCTCATCACCGGTGGTTTGACCCTTTCGGAGTGCGTGGAGCGGCAGTCGGGTGTGGATGCCACGGTATGGGAGAGTCTGTTCGAGGAAGCTCGGCGGGTTCATCGCTTCGCCGCCTTGCGAGAGCAACTCCAGGCAGAGGATCGCAATTCGCCCCCCGGATATCAGGCCTTCCAGTTCGAGGGAGAGGGCAAGATCGTCCTGGTCGGCCTGAAGAAGGCCGTCGACCGGGGTGAGGGTCAGATCGACTGGTCTCGCCCGGGTGGGGAGTGGTTCCGTTTGCTGGGGCCGACACCGCCTCTCGAAATAGACGCTCGCACGCTGCTGGGCCAGCGTCTGGAAGGCCTGCACTATCGACGCGGTGAGGTGGACGTCCAACTCGGTCCTGGTCCCGTCCTGATGCGCAGCGAGGACGTCTCCTGGCCTTGCCACCAGCTCACTTACCATGACGATCTGAGCCGTCTGCGTCTCCTCGTGGACGGACGCCCCGTCTCGTGGAGTGCGCCGGGTACGGGATACGTCCGTGAGCTCAGTATCCAGAGTCCCCGCGGCCGTGTCCGTGTAGCGGGACGAGGCCAGATCGAACTGGTCGGTCGTACCCTGACCATCACGCCGGCTCCATGAACGTCACCGCCTCGATCAGACGATGCCTGATGACCCTGGTCACGGTGAGTCTTGCGCTGGGGCCCGGTCACCTGGCTTTTGCTGACGAGGGCTGGCATCCGCCCCTGATCTGGCACGAACCCGGAAGCGAGCCCGATCGCGCGGGGGAGGGGGTCATCACGCCCGTCACCTCCGATCGGGAAAAGGCGGCGATCCTGGAGCGTCTCGAAGCTTTTCAGTCCAGGTCGAGCTTCCCGGCCAGCGGAGCCTCGGTCGTGCGGACCAAGGCCGCGTCAGGACGTCTCTCGGCACCGGGGCGGCGAAACCAGGCTGGCCCCATACCGCTCTGGATCGGTGAATCCAGAGGGGACTTGACGAGGCGTCTGGGGCCTCCGACATCGCATCAGGGCACGCTGGTCGAGACCCGCGGTGGGCTCGTCACCTGGTTCGATGGTTCAAGGGGAAAGCTCATGCGTTATCGCAACGAGGATCCCCGTTTTGCCTCGAACCAGGGTGTCCGGCCGGGCATGGACCTTGAAGCCGTGCTGAGGGTCCTCGTCACGGCCGATGGCGTATACGTGGCTTCCGAGCCGACACGGACGGAGCCCGGCATGCTGCTCGTCCAGGCGATGGACGAAGGGATACGCGTGGAGATGCTGCTGGAAGGTCGTCGCTGGATCAGCCGGGTGGTCTGGGGGGATACACCCACGGGAACCTTGCGGGCGGGGTCGAGCGCTTCCTCGGAGCAGCCCCTCCGGCGGCTGGATGCGCGCGTGATCACGCGGATTCTTGCAGGGCAGCCCGAGTTGCCGCTCTCACGGGCCGACTGACCGGTCGCGTCTACTCACTCGTCGCGCAGGCAGACGATGGGGTCGAGTCCCGCTGCCTGGCGGGCAGGATAGGAGCCGAACAGGGCCCCGATCAGCACCGAGGCCAGGAGTCCCAGTGCGGATTGCCAGACCGGGAAGACGAAGGGCCACGTGCCCAGCGTGTTGGTGAGGACCTGACACAGCCCCCAGCCGATGAGGGCGCCGCCCGCCACACCCAGGATCCCCCCCGTGGCCGAGAGCAGGAGTGCCTCGAGCAGGAACATGCGTCGGATGTCCTCGCGGGTAGCCCCGAGTGCCCTCCGGATGCCGATCTCACGGGTGCGCTGGCTCACCGAGACCAGCATGATGTTCATGATGTTGATCCCGCCGACTCCGAGGCACACCACGGCGATCGCCGCCTCGAGGCCCCCGACG
>JBEIFE010000099.1:0-6276 GCA_040382575.1 Candidatus Sericytochromatia bacterium | reverse complement strand
GTCGCGGCGACATCGCCATCCTCGTGGCCACGGACGTCGCGGCGCGGGGTCTGGACATCTCCGAGATCACCCATGTCTTCAACTACTCGGTTCCCTGGGACACCGAGACCTACGTCCACCGCAGCGGACGCACCGGACGAGCCGGACGAAAAGGGGTCTGCATCACGCTCGTGACCCCTGCCGAGGAGCGGGACTTCGCCCGCATCCAGCGAGACCTCAATGAAACCTTGCAGGCGCAGGCCAGCGCCATGTCCGCCGCTGGCGAAAAGCCCGCACCTCCGGACGTGCCCGTCGTCCGTCGCGAACCGGCTGCCATTCCCGGTGCTTCGAGGCCAGCGTCGCCCGTTCGGTCAGACCGTGAAGGCAGCGCCGGTGGACGTCAGCATCGACCTGCAGGCACCACGGGGACGGACGTTCCGGTTGAAAAGGATACCCGTCGGCCCTTGTCTGAGGCAGCTCTTCCCGCGCAGCCCGCGATCGCTCGTCCGGGGTGGACGGTCGACCTCCGAGCGCTGGAAGCGGCAGCGAAGCGAACGGCCGACCAGACGGATCTCGTGAAGACGATCCTGGAGGCCGCGCCGGCAGAACAGGTGATCCACGCCCTTCTCTCGAAAACCGGGCTGGACTTACCATGGCTTCGCGTCGCCCTGGATGACAGCCAACCCGAGCGCCGGCGGGATCGCGGTCATTCCGTCCATTTTCGCCGGGTGACACGCAAGCCGTCGCGGACCGTTTACGGGGACTGACACTTCCCCATCTGAAAGAGGCATCTGCATGCATCGGGCATCCCGGGCAAGTCTGGCCATGCTGGTGCTGGGCGCTCTGTGTTTTGCGCCATCGGCGCTTGCCGTGGACCGCACCTTCGACGCACGTGGCATCTACGTCACGGCCACGACGATGCAGATTTCCCGTCTGGATCGTCTCGTGACCGCGCTTCGCCAGGTGGGTGGCAACACGGTGGTCTTCGATGCCAAGGACGAGGACGGAATCGTCTCTTACCGGTCCTCCGTACCGCTTGTTCGCCAGATCGACGCCGACCGGGAAGGTCCGATCCGGGATCTCAAGGCCAAGGTGATGGCGCTCCACGAGCGCGGCATTCACGTCGCAGGTCGCATCTGCCTCTTCCATGATCCGATCCTCGCCCGTAAACGCCCCGACCTCGCCCTCAAGACACGAGCAGGAAAGCCTTTTCCAGAGAAGGGCCGGCCTGCCTGGTCGGATCCCAACCTGCCCGCCGTACAGGCTTACAACCTCGACCTGGCGCGTGAACTGGCCGATGCGGGTGTCGACGAGATCCAGTTCGATTACATCCGCTATCCGGCTCAGGGGCCCATCAAGGAGATCGCCCTGGGCTTCGATCCCGCCCGGAAGCCCAAGCATGCGGTCATCACGGGCTTCCTCGCCAAAGCTGCTCGCGAGATGCATGCGAAGGGAAAACTCGTCAGCATCGACGTATACGGGGTGATCGCCTGGCAACAGCGGATCGACGAGATCATCACCGGCCAGCGCGTCCAGGATCTGGCTCGCCATACCGACATCATCTGCCCGATGGTGTATCCGTCGCACTTCTTCCCGCCGTTCGACGGTTACCAGCACCCGGCAGACCAGCCTTATTACTTCGTCAGCCAGGGGGTCAAGCGTCTCGCGAAGCTCACGCAAGGCACCGGCGTCGTCATCCGGCCCTGGTTGCAGGCCTTTCCCTGGAGGGTCTCGAACTATGGACCCGCCTACGTTCAGACCCAGCTCAGGGCAGCCCGTGATGAGCACGCGATCGGGTGGATGCTCTGGAATGCCGGAAACCGGTACGATGCGGCTTTCCAGGGAGTCAGTCGATTCGTGGCGACGCGCTGAGCGGCATGAAGCCTTTCAACAGTATCTTGACGGACCGCATTCCTGATATGATCGAAATTCACGCTGGCGTGTACAACTGAGTCCATTCACTGGGATAACCGTCGGGATCACCGAAGCTCGAGCGAGCCGAAACCATTCGAAACCCAGTTTCGAAAAGGTTTTGTCTTGCGAATTTTTCTGGCATCTTTGACGTTGCTCGTCACCGCCTGCGGCTTGCCGCGTCCTCCACAGCAGGTCCAGATGGCGTCCTCGACCCTCCAGAGCCACGATCTTGCGGGTTCCTACCTGTCCCTGGGATTTCAGCCATCCGATGAGCTTGCGGCCGACCTCGCCCGGATCAGGAACCTCCTGGGTTTCGTTGGGCTGGACCGGGCGATTCCGCCGCGTGATCCTGACCACCTGCATGTGACGGTCGGTTTCTTCCGCGCTCTGGCCCCTTACCAGGCCGAACGGATGCGGGCGCGTTTCCAGGGAGAGGGCCTGCACATTCGCCTCACCGGTTACGGTGTCGCAGGAGACAGGGTCGCCTACTGTACGGTGGATGGTGCGGAACCGGTGAGGGACTGGTTACGTCAGCAGCAGATTCCGTTCGAGGCCGATGACGCGCACTGCACGTTCGGGGTGCACCCGGGCAATCCCCGCGACATCCATCGCGTCCCCAAACCGATGCAACAGCCCATGACCGTTCGCCAGGTTCTGACGGAAATCCATCTCTGCCAGGGCAAACGCGCCCTCTGGTGATTCAGTATCCGAGAGGGAATCCGCTTCCTCGCCCGAGCAGCGTGAGCCATGTCTGGAGACCCCGCGATTCGACGAGTCGCCTGATGCGTCTGTACCCCTGACCGTAGGCCGGATCGGGATCCTTCTGCATGACCTCGAGGAGGTGCGGGGCCATGGGGTCCGCAGACGTCTCGTGCATCAAGGCTTTCAGGTAATTGCAGCTCCCTTCCTCGAAGGCACTATCGAGCTTGCGTCCCGTCATCAGGCTGACCCAGACGTGGCCGAATTCGTGAGCAACCGTTCCCGTGAACAGTTCACGCGGCATCCCGTACAGGATATACACCTTGCGATCGGTCCGGACGACCTCTTTTCCGCGCGTGAGCGTCTGGATGGAGGTGAAACCCGAAACATGGGCTGCCCCCATCCCGGCCCGGTTCAACAGGGTCCTCAACTGGACACGGTCGACGAGCTGGAACGGGGCAGCCTCGGTTGGAACGTTTACCCCCAGCTCAGCCAGTCTGGCCCGGACATCCTCGATGATCGGGGCGGCATCGCGATCGTGGCGAACCTGGGTCGAGATGCAGAGCCCGCAGACCCGCCGACCGTCGAGATAGATCTTGCCCCCCTGGCTGGTCCGGTCGCCGATGGCTCGCCCACAGTGGGCACACGTCGCATGGTCGGAATGGAAACGGTTGCCCCAGCCATCGATCAGGAATGATCCGACGAGACCCCGATTGCAGACATCGCAACGCTCGGCGACCCGGTCGCGATAGCACGTGGCGTGATACGTCTGCCCCTCATGTGCAACCGCCGCTTCTCCTGCCCGGATAGCCACACCGCAGCTCGCGCAGACGGCAGCCAGTTCGCGCTCGTAGCACGCTTCGTGGGCCTGGCCACGCGCCAGCTTGATGGTCCTTCCCAGGATCGGTTCTTGACACACGATGCATCGTGGCGCGACGAGATCGACATAACACCGATCATGATAGGGATGGCTACCGTGAACCTGGAAATGGGTGCCCGCAGGAATGGGCTTCCTGCACCCTGCGCAGAGAAAATGTTCGGGATGGAACGACTGGCCGGCCCACCGAACCATCGGACCCGGATTGATGGCCTGGCGGCAGCTGGAACAGATGGGCATCGCGAATCCTGGTGTGACCTGCACGGCAACGAACATCCCGATCGCCCAGAACAGGACGAGGAAGGCTCGTTTCCGGAAGGCTAGGCTGATCATCACATGGACCACTTTACCCGGAATGGGCACGGGCCCGTGAGGCCCCCGTTCAGTCCCGATGCGAGGTCAGCATATTCAAGAGTACTTATATTCTTTATCGTTTTATTTCAGTATGCATATATTTGCCAGAGAAATATTTCAGCAGGAATTTGAGTGCTGAAATATTTCAGCAGCTCATTCAATTCGTCGCGAATACACGTGTCGATCAGGTCTCGTTCCACACGCGCGTGATCCAGTGTCGGACGATCGCGACCCAGGGGTTGCGTCGCTTTCCCGGAGGGGCAGGCCAGGTCCGGTCGATCCACACGGCCAGGACGTGGCGATGACCACCGGTGATCCGCGCCAATCGCTCCCACAGAGGAAAGATGTCAGGAAGCTGGACGCGCGGACCCGGTCCGCGCAGGGCCGGCATCAGGGCCTCTTCCTGGTCCTTGCAGCCATAGACGTGGGGCTGGTCGCGATCGTCGATGCGGGCTGAAAAGTGTCCAAAGGCCCTGCAGGCGAACGGACGGACCTCGTAGATGCTGCATCGACCCTTTTCGAGAAATGGGCAGGTGAGCGGCAGCAAGGTGGAGGTCGGACGGAAGCGAAACATGCCGCGTAACCCGGACTCGAGCAGGCGGATCAGGGACAGATAAGCGCCATGTTCCCGGTTGAACCGTTCCAGAAAATGACGCAGTCTATCAGGCGCCCAGGTCATACGCACGTGCTGTTCGATGGGAAACCATTCCCCGGGATAGATGTCAAAAAATGCCGTGGGGTAGTGACAGCAATGGCTGCAGCCGCTGCGACACAGACTGCCCGGGATGCTCTCAACGACGGCCGTCGAAAGCTCGTCCACCCAGTGATGCAGAGCAGCAGGATCTCCGCGACCATCGAGATGCGTGATGCCGTGCAGGGCGCCCCTGAGCTGATGAAGCACGTCCACCAGTCTGGGGGCACGCAGAGATTCTTCCTCGGCAGCCGCCAGGGCTTCCGTGAAGCTGAGAGAACTCGATCCAGCCGGCCCATCCCGAGAGACGGGCCGACGCCACGGCCAGCGCAAGGTTCAGACTCCAGGCTCGTACACGATCGCCATGCTACGCTGGAGATCCGGGTGTGGCGATACGGGAGGTCAACGTGCTGGGCAGGGGGATTCGGGCGGTCGGTACGTGGCTGGGCGTCTGTGGGCTCCTGGTCACATCGTGTTCCGGCCGTCCGGATGAAGGTTCGCACTCCTCGGAAGAGGTCGTGGAGCAGGCTACTCCGCCTGCCCCGCGCGAGGTTCCTCCCGTGCCATCGGCAGTGTCCCCTTTCCTGCGCACGGTCGAGGATCGCACAGTCGCCCCGGGCGTCCGGTATCGCTGTCTGGCCGGCACCTCGCCGCGTTTCAAGCACCCCCTGGTCGCGCATGTCCTGAGTTTCGATCCCCGTGACCCGCGCTACCGGGTGGCCGTGCTTCCTGCCCTGGGGAAGTCCCGTTCGGGTCGCCAATCGACCCGGCGGCTTGCTCGCCATGCCGGTGCCGTGGCAGCCATCAACGGTTCTTACTTCCACTTCGTCGTCAAGAAGCTCGACGGGGATCCGATCGGCCTCGTGCTATCGAGGGGAAGGCTCCTCAACCCGGCCCGGGGCGATCGCCCTGCCCTCGGCATCCTGGCGGACGGTCGGGTGCTCTTCGGACGCCCTGCCCCCGCCGAGGCTCCATCGGGCGAGCATCAACTCGCATGGCAAGCCGGTCTGGCAGCGCCGGTCCTGCCGCATGTCCCGGATGACCCGGCATTTGGCCACCGCCCGGCCCTCGCCCGGCTGGCCATGGCCGGGACGACTGCGGGAATCCTGGAACATTCCGGAGCCAGGGACTTACCTGCCCCGTGGAATCAGGTGACGGATGCCCTCGAAGGTGGCCCCCAGCTGATTCACCGGGGTCGAGCGGTTCCCCTCGAGGGCTTCAACTGGACCATCTTGCACGGTAAGGAGCCCCGTACGGCGGTCGGACTGACGGGCTCGGGTCAGATGCTCTGGATCACCGTGGATGGGCGGAGACCGGGCCACAGCATGGGAACCAGTCTCGACGAACTCACGCGGCTCTTTCTCTCCCTGGGGGCGGTCGAGGCCCTCAACTGGGATGGTGGAGGCTCGACGACCATGGTGCTGCCGGGCGGAAACGTGGTCACGAAGATCGCCACGGGCTGGGTGCGAGAGGTCAGCAATGCGCTCGTGCTGCTTCCGGCTACGGCCTCGATCCTCGTCGCAGGGCTATCCGAGGGTGAGCCAGCCGGCAGGCGCCAGCTCCCGGGCGTGCAAGACGCGGCCTTCCGGACCGGTCGCTGATTCTCGCCAGCGTTCCAGCAGGCCCCCGATGGGTCCTTCGACGCGGCGAAGCGGGTCACCGGTCTCGATGGTCTGCCGGATGAGGTCGACCTCGACGGGCTCTCCAGTCAGGAACTGGACCCAGACCATGGAGAGGATGTCGCGCAAGACCGTGACCTCGG
>JBEIFE010000098.1:0-6285 GCA_040382575.1 Candidatus Sericytochromatia bacterium | reverse complement strand
GTGTGTCGCCTGGATCTGCTTTCCCGTATATCCGCGCTCGAGCCAGAGATGCAGCCCGATCAGGGCAAATGCCGTCAGGAGCGCCGGTGCCTCTTCCGAGACGTGCTGGGCACCGTAGGTATCAACCACGTGCTGGTGCAGGAACTCGGGCGACCTGTGCGCGATCGAATACACGGTGAGACGGCCGTAGGTCCGGAAGCATTCTGCAGAGGCCTCATAGCGCGCATCCGGATTCGCCTCCACGACGGGAAGACGAGTGCCGCAGCCACGGCAAAGAACGAGTTTCACGGTATCGGCCATGTCATGGTTCTACCCGTTCGAGCGCATACCGTACAGGGGCAAGGCCACTATTCCGAGAAAGTTTCGGGGCCCTGCCGTTTCGGCAGGGCCCCGGAGGAAGCGGGAACGACTTCTTCAATCCCTATTATTCAAGATCTGCAGGAAGCGCAAGATCTCGACATAGAGCCAGACGAGCGTCACGACAAGCCCGAATGCGCCATACCATTCGAACGCACGCGGGGCACCCTGGCGTGCCCCCTGCTCGATGAAATCAAAATCGAGCGTGAGCGATAGAGCGGCGAGGACGATCACGGCGCCGCAGATCAGCAGACCGATCAGACCTTGCTGGGGAAACAGATTGATGGGCAAACCGAAGAGCCGGAAAAGCATCGACAGCGCGTAAGCGACCATCAGGCCCATCAAGGCCGACAGCATGCCGGTCCTGAACCGGTCCGTGATTTGGATGATGCGCGCCTTGTAAAGGCCCAGCATCGCGAACGCCACACCGAAGGTCAGCAGGACAGCCTGTGTGGCGATCCCGGGATAGACCCTCTCGGCGAGGCCCGAGATTCCACCGAGCGCCAGACCTTCACACCCCGCATAGATGGGAGCGAGTGCGGGAGCAAGCGCAGGATTGAACGTGATGATCAGGCCCAGGATGAAGGCCGCGAGCACCCCACCCAGTCCAAGTATCATCCCAAGATCGTTCCCGATCTGGGCCATCGAGAAGGTGGAGTAGGCGCCGATGCAGACGAGCAACAACATGAAAAACGTCTTGTTTACCGTGCCATCGACGGTCATGACGCCATCAAAGGCAGCGGGCGCTCGGTCGAGCAAGCGCCTCAGGACCGGATTGCGAGATTCCATCAGGTCAGCCCCTTTCAGCTGGATTTGAACCGGATGGTCATATCATACCCGCGGCCCGTCATCCGGTCACGGAACGGCCTGAAAGCGCATCCGGCGGACGGCGAGGCGCCCGGAAGTGTCGATCCAGGCAGCCAGGGCCCCCTCGGGAGTGGCCACGATCGTGGGCGACTTGCCGGCAGGTGCAGCAGGAAAAGCTTCGCCGTCCGGAGCGCCATCCGACAGCAGCGCTCGAACCATGGGCTGAGCGAGAGAAGCCTGCGGATTTCCGGGATCCGGAATGTATCGGACGTAGGACAGGATGAAGCGGGATCCATTCCAGGCCAAGGTGACGGGTTCTGCGAGCGAACCAGGAAAGGCATGATTCCACGTATCCTGCGTGCGCTGGGAATTGCTCACCTTTCCGAGACTCTGATTGATGAGGTAGGTGATGACCGATGTTTGGCCATTCTTCACCGACAACCCCGAGACCAGGTGCGATTGACCGCCATCGGCGGAGGCGAGTGCCAGATTCCGTCCATCGGGCAGCAGGTCCATCCATATCGATGCGGTTGCTTCGTTACCCTCGGGGGCGAGAGTGGATTTGCGGACGACGGTTCCTGCGGAATGCTCCATGGTCTGGGCAAAGACATAGCCCGTGGAAGTCGGGGCGACGGCAAGGTGGTCCTTGAGCGGCTCCTTGACCCGGATGTCGCTGGAAGCGCTCGGAAACAGAGAGCCGCTCCGCCAGGTGACGCGACCCGAGGCCGTGGGTGTCACACCCACGACTTCATGTTGCCAGCCGACGGTGGAGTCGAGGCTGAACATGCTGAGCACCAGGCCATCAGCACCTGCCACGAGATTGTCCAGACGCTGGTTTCCGAAGATGACGCTCTTCGAGATGAACAGCTCGGGCCTGTTCTGGCTGGAATCCCAGATCATCTGACCGGTGACGGGGTCCATGAGCATCAGGGCCACGAACTGATTGAACGTCTTGTATGTTCCACTGCAACGAACCGCGACGACGACCCAGTCACCCCAGGCAGCAGCCCGTACCGCACGCTCATCGGAATTGGCACTGGAGATTTCGAACCGGTTCACCGTCCCCTGCGGCTCACCGGTCAGAGACAGGAACTGCCAGCAAACGCCCGCACCGGGCTGGTACCAGAGGGCCAGGAATCGATCCTTGACCCGGATCAGAGACAGATCCTGCACGGCATTCGGCGATGAAACAGGTGAGATGGGACGCCAGGTCGGTCCTGCTGGCGGAGCGACCCGGATGGACCGCGTCGACACGAGATTACCGGATCGAACTTCGACCACGTCGGATCCGAGCGCCAGGGAATCGTATACTCCGCTCTGACCGAACGTACCGATGGCGGGAACCGAGGTCGTCAGCGAGGTATGCGCCGGGTCTGCGACGGCGGAGCCAGATGAATCACGCCCGGATGCCACGAGATTGAAACGATCCCCGATCCAGGTCTCGATCGCCTGTCTACCGTTGCGATCGATGTCATCCGATGCCACCCCACGAACGGACAGTTGCGTGAGTTCCTGGAACGTGAACGGCCAGGGTAACGGCTCCGGGTTGACGGGATTGTTCCCGTCCCGGGCAGGAACGCGGTCCACGTCCAGCGACAGGCGGCCTGATCCAGCGCCGGCAGGGACGACCACCTCGAGGCGCTCCCCCGTCAGGACACCCTTGATCCGTTGCCCACCGGGGAACGTGAACCAGGCCTCGCCCCCGTCGAGATTCACACCGGTGAAGCCGAGGGTGGCACCGGCCCCCGCAGAGCCACCCGTGTTCGTCACGATCCGGGGAACGAACGTGGGTACCAGTTCCAGGCGGACATCGATCTGGGCATTCCATGTGACCCTGAGCGGGGCAAGTTCCCGGGATTCCGCCAGGACCAGAGCGTCCGGTCCCGTGGAAGCAAGCGCTTCTGCTTTCAGGACATACGCCTGTTCAGCAGGCAGAGACGCGGTGAACTGACTGACGGAAGTGGACGCCTCCCGGACAAGCATATGACTCTGCACGACCGCACCGGTTCCATCGCGGAAGGTGACTCTCACGGCGTTCGTCCGACCGGGAACGAGCTGGGTGGTTCTGGCTGGCCATCGTACGGCCATCCGGACGGTCCCCGTGCGGATGAACGGGCGAAGCGCACCCTGGTCATTGCCACCACCGGAGTCCACCCGCGATCCCGTGACCGGTCGACCGACACTGGCGATGGGCGAGGAACCGTCAGGAAGCGTGGCCGATGGAATGGAACCGATGACATGACAGCCCGTCAGGGACAGGAGCAAGGCGAAGCGGATTCCGGGAATGCGGGTCATCTTTCCCCTACTCGATCTCGATGTTCCAGTCGGCCAGACGGACGACAGGAATCTGGAGGATCGCCTGAACCGAAGGGTCCGCCTTGCTGGTAGCCCTCACACGGGCCTTACCCGAAGGTGCTGCGGGCTGGACCTCGACCAGACCGGTGGCATCGACACGGACCAGCTCAGGATCGAGTGATTGCCAGATCACGGGCAGGTTCTGGGCACGTGAGTCCCCTGCAAGGAAAGTCTGCGCATGGATGTAAAAATGCTGGTAACCAGGATGCAGAGGCGGCTCATCGAGAGGAACAGATTCGAGTTCCGGCGCGGGATCGGGGTTGAGGGCCAGGCGTTCGACAGGGGGAATGACATCCACGCTTACCTCGGAACGGAGATTTCCGAGGCTGGCCATCAATCGGGACTGGCCCTGCAACTGACCTTGGACGCGTCCTTGCGTGACCTTGATCGCTGAGCCTGATGCCGACCACAGCACCTGGGCACCCGTGAGAGCAATCCGGACATTGTCCTCGACGACCACCTCGTACGTCCGGGGCACCCCCACGGCCAGGATATCCGACGTAGCGGCTGCGGAAGCAGAAACACCGGGGACGCCGATGATGCGAATCGCCTTGGCCACCTGGAGGGGCACGGGCGAGCTGGGCAATTCACCGACACGCACCACCAGGTCACCGGAACCGTCGATATTGGGGATCTGGACGACGAGCCGCACATCTGATTTCTCGAGCACGCGACATTCCGTTCCGTTCAACGTGACCCGCGGTGTCTTGCCCCGGGAAACGCCGAAATCACGTCCATCGATGGTCAGGGACATACCGGGTGCCACGACCGTGTGAGAGACCTTCGCAACGTCCGGCAACAAGGCATTCAGTTCGATCGGCCCAGCAGGGGTGGTGTTCCGGGGCAACACTCCGACATTCCGGACCAGGCCACGACCGAGGTCAGGGTGCAGCGCGACCAGATCGAAAATCCCAGCTGGCATGGACTGGATCACGAAGGAACCGGAAGCGTCCGTCAGGGCCGAGTAGCCCGTTCCCGGGACAAAGACCTGCACACCGAGGAAATCCGTGACTTGCGGAACATCCGATCGGACCGATCCCCGGATCGTCCCCGTGGGCGCGAGATTGAGACTGACTTTCGACTGCCCGGCGGACACATCCCGGGCGATCGCCTTCGAATCGGTGCCACGTATAGCCTCGATGTTCCACGATCCACTGGCCAGGAGGCCCGTCAGCGCGAAGCGTCCCGCAGCGTCGGTGACGAGTTCGACCCCTTCTGCCTGGACCCGCTGGCCCTGGCTCTGAGCAAGACGTCCGAGATTGTAGCTGGCCGCCCCGTTGGCCACGAGACCTGCGGAAGAATTGGACACGAGACCTGCAGCAGCATTCGACACGAGACCGGCGGCTGAATTCGACACGAGACCGGCGCCATCGCTCAACAAACTCGCCGGATCCGATATTGTCGGGAATGCCCGGATCCTGACGCCCGAGGCCGGAAGGCCCTTTTCATCCAGCACGAGACCTGTGGGAATGGAAGCATCTCGAGGCGTCGCCCTGTCGTCCCGCAAACCTGATGCCTTCAATGCACCCAGATCCGTGCAAGCACACAGCGCAGAAACCAAGAGCAAGTTCAGAGCGATGGCCTTGCGCATGCGTTTCAGAAGCTCCATGACGGGATGACGACACTTCCTTCTGTTCCCCTGACTGCCTGACATGAAACCCATGCGCCATCATCGGCCTGAGCACGCCTCACCCGTGCAACCGTTTAAAGAACATTTATTGGAATTTTCGTGAACGTTGAAACACCTCGAGATGGTCAGGATGGATATCTGACATGCAGACGCCATCGGTTCTTCGTGGAGGTACGCGCATGTCAGGGCAGATCGGAAGTTCGAGCAGCGGCAGGATTCCTCTCCCTCCCGTACGCGGGACAAGTCCCCTGCCGGCCCTATCCACACCGGTGTCTCAGGCGACGACGACGAATTGGCCATCCACACCGGAAACCATGGGACGCGCTTCCAGGCTGAACCTGACGATGCCACGCGCGAGCCGTTACCCGCGAGGTCGGCGGATCATCGTATACCGGTACAGGGTTCCTTACCGTTATCATCCCAGGGCCTTCGTACCGAGCTGGATGCTTGATCCTGTCAGGCGCCAGGAGCGTACCAGACGTCATCCAGGCGGTCAGGTAGTCCATGGGGAGCAAGGGATACCGGGTAAGGGTTCCTCGATCGAGAACAACAGGCCGGCTCCAGGTGTCCAGGCAGGTGGAGGCCGACCGCCTGAACCACCCGTCCGACCCGCCGAGAGGAAAGGACCTGCAACCGAGCAGACAACGGCGCCAACGGTTGACCGGGAAGCCAAGCTGGACTTGATACGCCAGAGCCTGCCGCCGGGATCCAGAAGTGCGCTCGACGCCATCTCGGCCCGTCTCGATCAACGCGATCTCCGGACCGGCGAGACGATGCTCGATCATCTTCACCGCTTTGCTCGTGACGGCGTCGATGCGGAAGCGCGCCGGGCAGGCCTGACGACCGAGGAAGTTCTCGGAGACCTGGTCCGTGAACTGGCCAATCCGGGCCTCATTCATCAATCGAATCGGGGGACATGCGCCGCAACCACGGCTCAGTACTACATGGCCATCAACCATCCTGCCGAATACACCCGTCTGGTGACGGACCTGATGACGACCGGCAAAGTCGCCACGGCCAGCGGAGCCGTGTATGAGCGCGACAACCCGTCGATGCTTCGCGACAACAGCACCCGGAACGCCGTGGATCGAGTCGTTCAGGCCACCCTGATGGACCAGAGCTCGGCGGGTGACTAC
>JBEIFE010000097.1:0-6446 GCA_040382575.1 Candidatus Sericytochromatia bacterium | reverse complement strand
GCATCGGCACCACGTGCTCACCGAAATTCAGGTTGTCGGCGAACGGCACGACCGCGCCGGTGCTGAGCGCCACCATCACCGAGATGGCAGGAGCCAGGTAGTAATAGAAGCGATTGGACGCCGTCGGCGTGAAGTTCTCCTTGGTGAAGAGCTTGATGGCGTCAGCCAGAACATACACGAAGCCCGCGAGACGGAAGCCGAAGATGTCGGCTCGGTTGGGGCCGGGACGATCCTGGATGAATGCCGAGATCTTGCGCTCGAGCACGATGAGCACGGGGGCCATCGTGAGCAGGATCGTGAGCAGGAAGGCAGCCTTGAGGACGATGACGATGAGGTCGAGGATCCAGTTACCGGTCATGGAAGGGGCCGCCTACTTTCCAGCCACCGCCGCGAGCTCCAGCGTGACGCCGTGCTCGGGGATGCCATAGAAGCTGTCGATGCCAGGGAAGGCTTCGGGATACGCCTTGAGAAGATCCGTCCAGACGGCCTCGATGTCGTCGTAACCGAAATCGGTACCGAGCGAGCGGGCAATCGCCTGCAGGATGTCGAGAGCCGGGGCTGCATCTCCTTCGGGATCGTAGGCCTTGCCGAGCTTCTGGAGCACGCCCTTCGCCTGCACGAAAGAGCCGAACTGCTCGATGTGATTGGCAATGGGCAGCGCGAACGCGACCCGTTCCGCCCACTCCGAACGAGTCCGGGTGAGCAAGGCCACGGCCGGCACCCGGTCCAGCAGGGCCTTCCACTCGTCCCCACCCTCGAGGCCGAGGTCGTTGTCGACCAGCACGATGAGCTGGATCTGACCGTCTTCGAGCCAACCCTTGAGGGAAGTCGCGTCACCGTCGATACCGAGGAACCGCAGACCGCTGCGATTGGGGGTGCGATCGGTCTTCTTGAGGAAGCCGTCGCCTTCCCAGTCCGAGGTCAGCGTCGCACCGGACAGCTTGGAACTCTTGAGGACTTCACTGGCCAGGCGGCGCAGGACGAACTGGGTCTCGAGCGTGGAGTGCGCCGAGCCGACCAGGGCGATCGCCTCTGGGCCGTGGCTCGCGACCACCTCGCGGATGCGGGAAACGAGCGCGTCGAGCGCCTTGCCGATCGTGGTGTCCTGACCGGCAACGATTGCCGTGTACAGACGGTTCTCGTTGAGCTGCTTGTAAGACAGACGACCCGCGTCACACATCCAGTAATCATTGACCTGGGGATTATGGCGCGGCTTGTAGCGGTAGGGCTGCCCTTCGCGGAAGTCGACCGTGATGGCGCAGCCATTCGAGCACCCCGTGCAGACCGACTTCGCCGTATCAAGGAACCAGACACGCTGCTTGAAGCGGAAGTCCTTGCTCGTCAGGGCACCGACGGGACAGAGGTCGACCACGTTACCGGAGTAGGCGTTGTCGAGTTCCTTGCCCGGGAAGGCCTGGATGCGGCTGCGATCGCCTCGGTTCGAGATGACGAGTTCCCCCGTCTTGGTCACGGATTCGCAAAAGCGGACGCAGCGCGAACAAAGGATGCAGCGTTCCTGGTCGAGCACGACCAGGGGACCGAGATCCACGACCTTGTCCTTCTCGACCTTGGGCACCATCGAGCGGTTCTGGTACTGGCCATACTCCATGTAATAGTCCTGGAGCCGGCACTCCCCCGCCTGATCGCAGATGGGGCAGTCGATGGGGTGGTTCAGCAGCAAGAATTCCTGCACGCCCTTGCGCATCTTCTCGACGGCAGGAGTGTCGGTCTTGACGACCATCCCGTCCTTGACGGGCGTGTTGCAGGAAATCTGCGGCCCACGAGCCCCCTCGATCTCGACGAGACACATGCGGCAGTTGCCGTCCACCGGAAGGCCGGGATGATAGCAGTAGTGCGGGATGGTCACGCCGGCCGTCTCGGCCGCCTGGATCAGGTTGAGCCCATCGGGGACCTCGACCTGCTGACCATTGAGTGTGATCGTTGCCATGAAGCGCCTCTCCTAGACCGTCACGCGCTCGCGCTTGATCTTGGCCTCGAACTCGTGCCGGTACGCCTTGATGTAAGAGCGAGTCGGCATGGTCGCAGCCGCGGCCAGCGCACAGATGGTCTTGCCTTCCATGTTGTCAGCGATGTCGAGCACCGCATCGAGTTCCTCGGTCGTTCCCTTGCCGGCGTTGATCCGCTGGATGATCTTGTAGAGCCAGTCCGTGCCTTCGCGGCAGGGCGTGCACTGCCCACACGATTCGTGCTGGTAGAAGTGCAGCAGGTCCTCGAGCAGGTCGACCATGTCGGTCTGGTCGTCGATGACGATCATACCGCCCGAACCGGCCATCGAGCCGAGCGCGGCGATCGCCTCGGGATCCATCGTGACGCTCTCGGCCTGCTCGGCCGTCAGAATCGGACAGCTCGAGCCGCCGGGGATGACGGCCTTGAGCTGGCGGCCCAGGCGGATCCCGCCGGCATGCTCCTCGATGAACTGCTTCATCGGGATACCCATCTCGATCTCGTAGACGCCCGGCTTGTTGACATGACCCGAGACGCACATCAGGCGGGTGCCCTTGGCCTTCTCGGTTCCCATCGCCGCATAGGATTCGGCGCCGTGCTGGACGATCCAGGGCACGGTGGCGATCGTCTCGACGTTGTTGACCACCGTCGGGCACTGGAACAAGCCATGAGTCGCGGGGAAGGGCGGCTTCAGGCGCGGTTGACCCTTCTTGCCCTCGAGCGATTCGAGCAACCCCGTCTCTTCACCGCAGATGTAGGCACCCGCTCCGCGGTGGGTGTAGAGATCGAGGTCGAAACCAGAGCCCAGGATATTCTTGCCGAGGTAGCCCTTCGCATAGGCCTCGCGAATGGCATCATCGACGTTGAGACGCTGCTGGTTGAACTCACCGCGGATGTAGATGTAGGCCTTGTGAGCGCCGATCGCGAAAGCAGAGATGATACAACCCTCGACGAGCGCATGAGGGTCGCGCTCCATGATCTTGCGATCCTTGAAGGTGCCGGGCTCGGACTCGTCGGCATTCACGACGAGATACTTGGGCTTCGGCGAATCCTTGGGGATGAAGCTCCACTTGAGCCCCGTGGGGAAGCCGGCTCCGCCACGACCCCGGAGGCCGGACTTCTTGACTTCGTCGATGAGGGCTGAAGGCTCCATACCGAGCGCCTTGCGGACGGCCTGATAACCGCCGTGGGCCTCGTAGACCTCGAGGCGAGACGCCTCGGGGACTTCGAAGCGAGCCGAAAGAACGGGCGTGAAGGCCATGGTCAGAACCTCCGGTTTCCAGCAGCGGTGAAGCTGGCCTGCTCCGTGCGTGAACCCCACGCCTGGTCGGCCAGCTCGATGAGCAACGAATCCACGCGAGCAGGCGTCAAATTCTCGACGAACACGTCATTGTCGACCTGCATCATCGGGCTGGTATCGCAGGAACCCAGGCACTCGGCAGCCCGGACCGTGAACTTGCCATCCGGGGTCGTCTCGCCGGGTTCAATACCGAGCTTGTCGCACATGTAGCGAAGCGTCTCGCGCCCACCCGTCAGGCAGCACGAAACGGACGTGCAGACCTCCAGCAGGTGATTCCCGGGCTTCTCGGTGAGGTACATCGTGTAAAACGTGGCCACCCCGTAGACGTGCGCAGGCGTCTCACCGAGACGGCTGGCGCAGTACTCGAGCACATCGGGAGGCAACCATCCGTGCTGCTCCTGGGCGATCCACAGGGTCGGGAGGGTCGCCGCACGACGCTGCTCCGGGGGAAAGTGCGAGAGGACGTCCTGGAAGCGCCGCTCACTGTCTTCGTTGAATGCAAACATGTGTCGTCCTGTCCGCGCTCTAGCGATCGAGTTCGCCAGCGATGATGTTGATGGAACCGAGAGTCGCGATCGCATCCGAGATCATGTACCCCTCGACCATCTCAGGGAAGGCCGAGAAGATCATGAAGCAGGGCGGGCGGACGCGGACGCGGTAGGGATGCCCCGAACCGTCAGAGGTCAGATAGAAGCCGAGTTCGCCATTCGCGGCCTCGATCCCGTGATAGACCTCGCCCGCAGGCACGCGGATCCCCTCGAAAATCAGCTTGAAGTGGTTGATCAAGCCCTCGATGTTCTGATAGGCGTCCTTCTTCTCGGGGAGCGAGATGCGCGGATCCGAGACGTTGATGGATCCACCCGGCAGCGACTTGATGGCTTGGCGGATGATCTTGGCGCTCTCACGAACCTCGTAGAACCGGAGCATGATCCGGTCCCAGGTATCGCCCACGGTCCCGACGGGGACCTCGAAGTCATATTGATCGTAACCCCAGTAAGGCGTGGCCTTGCGGAGATCCCAGTCGACGCCCGAGGCGCGGAGGCAGGGACCGGTGAAGCCATACGAGAGCGCCTG
This sequence comes from Candidatus Sericytochromatia bacterium, assembly GCA_040382575.1. Lineage (GTDB taxonomy): Bacteria > Cyanobacteriota > Sericytochromatia > S15B-MN24 > UBA4093 > JAYKJE01. Next base: position 2,107 of record JBEIFE010000097.1, on the reverse strand, counting down.
ATCGGCCGTGAAAACACAGACATCCTTCGAGCGGCCGATGAAGATCTGGTTCTTGCGGATGAGCTTTTCGACCTCGTCGACCGCCTCCTCGCATTCCTTGACCACGTGCAGGATATCCTGCGTGGCACCATCGTAGAAATCGCGATAGAGGCCCCCGATGCGGCCATACGAGTTTGTCAGACGCGCACCACACAGCTTGTCGAGGACGTCGTACGCGAGCTCACGCTTGTTGAAAGTCAACCAGAAATTCGTGAGGGCACCGATGTCGACCAGGTTGGTCCCGATGCAGATGAGATGGTCAATGATGCGCATCAGTTCACCCACGATGACACGGATGGCCGCGGCACGCGGGGTGATCTGGATGTCGAGCATCTTCTCGACTGCCGAACAGAACGCGAAGTTGTTGAGCGCGGCCGAGCAGTAGTTCAGGCGGTCCGTGTAGGGAATCGCCTGGGTCCACGTGCGCTGCTCGACCGTCTTCTCGAAACCGCGATGGAGGTAACCGATCTCGGCGACGGCCGCCTTGATGGTCTCACCGTCGAGCGCGACGAAGGTCCGGAGCGTCCCGTGAGCCGCCGGGTGAGACGGCCCCAGATTGAGGAACATGAGATCGGTATGAAGATCGCGATAGAACTCACGATCGAGCCCCTCGTCGAGAGCCGTCGGGACGATCTGGCCAGGATTCGCTGCCATGGGGACTACCTTTCCACCACGAGGCCCTTGAGGGCCAGGCGCTTCTTCATCTCATCCATCAGGGGGTCACTTGCCGAGAGGACCTGACGCTTCTTGATGGGGTAATCCTTGCGCAGGGGATGACCGACGAATTCGACGTGGTTCAGCAAGCGCTTGAGGTTCGGATGACCGGCAAAGCGCAATCCATACTGGTCAAAAATCTCGCGCTCGCACCAGTCGGCCGACTTCCAGTGTCCGGTCAGCGTGGGGATCTCATCCTTGGCCCCCGCATAGACCTTGACCCGGATGCGCTGTTTGAAGGCCATCGACAGGAAGTGATAGGCGACGGCGAAGCGCTGGGGCTGGGGCTTCGGATGGGTCAGGTAGTCAACCCCGCCGATATCGACGAGGAAGTTGTACGACAGTTGGGGATCATCGCGCAGGAACGTGACGACCGCGATCAGCGAGTCCTTGCCGACGACGACGGAATCATCTCCGCGCCACGAGGACATCGACAGGATCTGGTCTCCGAACTTTTCCCTGAGCTTGCGGAGCGTGAGGCTCATCTCCATGGAACAAACCTTCCAGTCGGTCAGGCCGAGGCGCCGGAAGCGATGGTCTCCTTCGAGACGACCCCTTCCTGGAGCTTGATGATGGCATCGAGGATGGCCTCGGGGCGCGGCGGGCAACCGGCGATGTAGACGTCGACCGGCACGAACTCGTCGATCCCCTGGACCGTGCAATAGTTATCGTAGAAGCCGCCCGAGGAGGCGCAGGCCCCCATCGAGATGACCCACTTCGGATCGGGCATCTGGTCATAGATCTGCTTGAGGATGGGAGCCTGCTTGTAGGTGATGGTCCCGGCCACGAGCAGGAGGTCGGCCTGACGCGGACTGAAACGCACAACTTCGGCGCCGAATCGGGCCAGATCGAATACCGAACTGACGGCTCCCATGAACTCGATGGCGCAGCAGGCGGTACCGAAAGTCATCGGCCAGAGGCTATACTTGCGCCCCCAGTTGAGGACCTCGTCGACGCGGGTGACGAGCCAGCTGGCCTCACCCTGGGTTTCTACTCCCATTTGAGCGCTCCCCTCCGGAGGATGTAGATGAAACCGGCGAACAGCACCGCGAGGAAGATCAGCATCTCGACGAAGCCGTAAAGACCCAGCTTCTGGAAATTGACCGCCCACGGATACAGGAACACGGCCTCGACATCGAAGATGATGAACAGGATGGCGATGAGATAGAACTTGACCGAGAATCGCTCCCGGGCCGACCCGATGGTCGCAGCCGGCTTGATACCCGCTTCGTAGGTCGACCCCTTGGCCTCGGTTCGCACGCGAGCGCGACCCAGCAATGCATGCAGGATCAGCATCACGACCGGAACCCCGATGGCCAGGGCGAGCACCACGAGCAGCGCGAAAGAGACGTTG
>JBEIFE010000096.1:0-6503 GCA_040382575.1 Candidatus Sericytochromatia bacterium | reverse complement strand
GAGTACCGGCAGCTCACCAAGCTCAAGTCGACCTATGTCGATGCCTTACCCGAGCTCATCGATGTCCGCACCGGCAAGCTGCATACGTCGTTCAACCAGATGGTCGCGGCCACGGGACGCCTGAGCTCGGAGCGGCCCAATCTCCAGAACATCCCGATCCGCACGGCCGAGGGCAGCGAGATCCGGCGTGCCTTCGTGCCCTCGGCTCCTGACCGCGTCCTGCTCTCGGCCGACTATTCGCAGATCGAGTTGCGCCTGCTGGCCCACGTCTCGGAGGAGCCCGCCTTCGTGGAGGCCTTCCAGGCCGACCAGGACATCCACGCTCGCACGGCGAGCGAGCTGTTCGGCGTGCCGCTCGAGCAGGTCACCTCCGACCAGCGACGGATGGCCAAGACCGTCAACTTCGCGACCCTGTATGGCCAGGGTCCGTTCAGTCTTTCGAAGGTCCTGGGCATCCCGATGGGTGAGGCGAAGGCCTTCATCGACCGCTTCTGGGCCCGTTACCCCCGCATCCGCGCCTATACCCTCGAGGCTGTCGAGCAGGCCACCGAGAAGGGCTACGCCACGACCCTGCTCGGGCGCAGGCGCTACCTGCCCGAGCTCAAGGAGCGCCGGACCCGGGACATGGGTGAGCGACTGGCGGTGAATTCACCCATCCAGGGCAGTGCGGCCGACATCATCAAGGTGGCCATGATCCGGCTAGATGCCGCGCTCCGGCAGGCGGGTTCGAAGGCCTGTATGCTCCTGCAGGTGCACGACGAACTGGTACTCGACGTTCCCGCCGTGGAGCTCGAGGAGGTGTCGCGGCTCGTGCGGGAGAGCATGGAGTCGGCATTCCCCCTGAACGTTCCCCTGAAGGTCGAGATGGCATCCGGCTCGAGCTGGAAAGAGGCGAAGTGATGAGGCGGAAGGGAAGATTCTGGCTGACTGCCCAGCTGCTGTCCCTCGCGGCTGCCGTTCCGGTCCAGGCAGGTGGCCTGGTGCACGAGGGAGTCGGTATCTTCACACCCGGTGGGGCCACTCCCGTGGCGAGCCCGCAGAGTCCGACCATCGGCACCGTCGATGTGGGGACCGAGGCGCGTCAGAAGGTGCAGGTGGTGCTGTTCCAGAGTGGCAGCGGGCTCGTCGAGGATGTCCGCCTCGTCTCGGCACCGTCCGGGACGAGCCGCTTCCGCGTGCGGGACCTGGCTCCGCTGACCGAGCCCGGTTCGGGCTGGATCGAGGCCCTGGGTGGCAAGCTCACCCCGACCATCCTGGATCAGCGGCTCGAGGAGCGTGATATCTCGGCGAACCGCCTGCTGAGGGCGCACGAGGGCCGAGAGATCACGGTTTTCATGGACCAGAAACCCGTGAAGGGCCTCCTCGTCTCGGCGGATGGCCCGCTGGTGGCCATCGATGGTCGGATTCACCTGTCGCCGCCCGGGGCGATCGCCGTCCCGGGCATCCCGGCCTCCGTGCCCACCGAGGCCCGCTGGGCCGGTCAGTGGCGAGCAAGCGAGGCGCTGGATCGCGTGGCCGTCGCCTTCCGGACCCTGGTGCGGAACCTGAACTGGTCCGCTCGGTACGACCTCGTGCTGGGACACGAGTCGAAGCGAGGCCAGATCACGGCATGGGCGACGCTCACGAATGGCTCGGGCCTCGACTATCCCGGGGCCCAGATCTCGCTGGTGAGCGGCTCCATCCGCCGGACAGGGCCGTCTTCACCACAGGCCGTCTACGCGCGCAAAGGCATGACCATGGAGCGAGTCGAAGCGTCGATGGACGATGCCGGAGAGGTGCCGGCCGGCGACGACGCGGGTGACGTGCGGACCTACGATCTGCCCGAGCGGCTCGACCTGACGTCCGGTTCCACCGTCGAGAGTCAGTGGTGGAAGGTGTCGGCGAACGGTTTCCTCCGGCGATTCGAAGTTCACGGCGAGAATCCCTGGTTTTTCACCGAGACGCCGGATACCGAGGTGCGTCAGAAGGTCCAGAGTCACCTCCGTCTGGAGAACCGCAAACCGGATGGACCGGAACGGTCGATCCCCGCGGGCACGTGGCGCGTCTGGGCGCGGCGCAAGGACGGTTCCCTCACCCTCACCGGTGAGGTCATGTCCCGCTCCGTCGCACCCGGGGACACGCTCGACCTGCACACCGGCGAGGCGCTGGACGTCACGGCCCGACGCACCCGCCTTCTGGTGAGACGCGAGCGCAATGACCGCAAGGAGTGGGTGCCCATCGTCGAGTGGAAACTCGAGTGGACGAATGCCCGGAGTGAGCCGGCCGATGTCGTCTGGACGGAGCCCCTCTCACCGAACTGGCAGGTCCTGGAGTCGGATGGGGGTGATCGGACGGTTGGACCGAACCAGGTTCGTCTGACGGGCACGATCCCTGCCAGACAGAAGCGTGTCTTCATGGTCCAGGTGAAGGCGAATCCCTGAGCTGACCTGCGCGCATGCTGCGTAAGTCGGCCCGCCCGGGGTATAGCAAGCACATGGTCACGGGGAAGGAGGAGCGCCCATGATGCAAGGCGGAGGTCCCGATTCATCGCGGGAACGTCCCCTGTACATCATCAGTGTCGCGGCCGAGCTCGTGAACATGCACCCTCAGACCTTGCGTCTGTACGAGCGTCGGGGTCTGGTCTCACCGAAGCGGCAGGGCAAGAACCGGCTCTATTCGCAGGCGGACATCGAGCGGCTGATGTACATCCAGAACCTGACGCAGGAACTGGGTATCAATCTTGCAGGTGTCGAGCGGATCATCCGGTTACAGGGAGACCTCGACCAGCTCCGGCACCAGAAGGAGGCAGAGATCGTGGCGATCCAGAGACGCATCGCCGAGCTTGAACAGCTCCGGCAAGGGCACGAGTTCGAGATCGAGGCCATCCGGGCCCGGTTGCACGACGAACTCGCGAGCTCCGACTGACCCTGATCTTCCCCGTCTCCCGCGAACCCTCCGGGACCCGCCGAACAGGCGCTTCCCGGGCGAGTTTGCAGGTAGGGGCTTCGTGGTACCATACCCCCGTGACGTTCCGGCCTTCGTGGTCTGTAGAAGGTGCACCATGTTCGAGCGATTTACCGAAAAAGCCATCAAGGTCATCATGCTGGCGCAGGAAGAAGCCCGCCGGCTGGGCCACAACTTCGTGGGCACCGAACAGATCCTTCTCGGCCTCATCGGCGAGGGGACGGGTGTCGCAGCCAAGACCCTCAAGAGCCTCGGCGTCAGCCTGAAGGACGCGCGCATCGAGGTCGAGAAGATCATCGGTCGCGGCTCGGGCTTCGTGGCCGTCGAGATTCCCTTCACGCCGCGGGCCAAGCGGGTGCTGGAACTCTCGTGGGACGAGGCGCGCCAACTCGGCCATAACTACATCGGGACCGAACATCTGCTGCTGGGCCTCATTCGCGAGGGCGAGGGCGTGGCCGTACGCGTGCTCGAAAACCTCGGCGTGGACCTCAGCCGGGTGCGCAGCAACGTCATCCGGATGCTGGGTGAGAGTGCCTCGACGGCCACGCCCGGTCAGCATCGCTCGAAGACGCCCACGCTCGACGAGTTCGGCTCGAACCTCACGCAGATGGCCGAGGAGCATCGCCTCGACCCCGTGGTGGGCCGCGAGAAGGAGATCGAGCGCGTCATCCAGATCCTGGGGCGCCGCACCAAGAACAACCCCGTCCTCATCGGCGAGCCGGGCGTGGGCAAGACGGCGATCGCCGAGGGCCTGGCGCTCAAGATCTCGGCGGGCGAGGTCCCGGACATCCTCACCGAGAAGCGCGTCGTGACGCTCGACATCGGCTCACTGGTGGCCGGTACGAAGTACCGCGGCGAGTTCGAGGAGCGGCTCAAGAAGATCATGGAAGAGATTCGCGGGGCCGGGAACATCATCCTGGTCATCGACGAGTTGCATACGCTCATCGGCGCGGGCGCTGCCGAGGGTGCCGTCGATGCGGCCAACATCCTCAAGCCGGCGCTGGCGCGTGGCGAACTCCAGTGCATCGGTGCCACCACCCTCGACGAGTATCGCAAGCACATCGAGCGTGATGCGGCCCTCGAGCGTCGCTTCCAGCCCGTCATGGTCGGTGAGCCCAGCGTAGTCGAGACCATCGAGATCCTGCGCGGGCTGCGTGAGCGCTACGAGGCGCACCACCGTCTGCAGATCACCGACGAGGCACTCATCTCGGCGGCCAAGTTCTCGGATCGGTATATCTCGGACCGGTTCCTGCCTGACAAGGCGATCGATCTCATGGATGAGGCGGCCTCTCGGGTACGCCTCCGCTCGAGCAGCCTGCCGCCCGCGGCCAAAGAGCTCGAGAAGGAACTTCGCGGCTACACCAAGGATAAGGAAGCGGCCATCCGGGCCCAGGAGTTCGAGCGGGCCAGCCAGCTTCGCGACCAGGAGCAGGCCGTCCGCGAGAAGATTCGCGAGATCGCTGCTGACTGGCGCTCCGAGAAGGGCACGACCGTCACGCCGAGCGTGGGGTCCGAGGAGATCGCCGAGATCGTCTCGAGCTGGACGGGCATCCCCGTCTCGAAGATGACCGAGGGCGAGACCGAGCGCCTGCTCAAGATGGAGGATGTCCTCCACGAGCGCGTGATCGGTCAGAAGGACGCCATCCACGTGATCAGCCGGGCCGTTCGCCGGGCGCGCGTGGGTCTCAAGAATCCGAAGCGGCCGATCGGCTCGTTCATCTTCAGCGGCCCTACGGGCGTCGGGAAGACCGAGCTCGCCAAGGCGCTGGCCGGGTTCTTCTTCGGCCAGGAAGACAGCCTCATTCGCATCGACATGTCCGAGTACATGGAGAAGCATGCGGTCTCGAAGATGATCGGTTCGCCTCCTGGCTATGTCGGGTACAGCGAGGGCGGACAGCTGACCGAGGCCGTGCGCCGCGAGCCCTACTCGGTGGTGCTCTTCGACGAGATCGAGAAGGCTCACCCGGATGCATTCAACATCCTGCTGCAGATCCTTGAAGACGGGCGTCTGACGGATGCCAAGGGTCGCGTGGTGGACTTCAAGAACACCATCGTGATCCTGACCTCGAACATCGGGGCACGGGCGCTCGAGAAGGGTGGTTCGCTCGGCTTCCAGACCGGTGGAGATGACACCCGGTACCGGAAAATGAAGGACATCGTGATGGACGAGCTCAAGCAGGCGTTCCGTCCCGAGTTCCTGAACCGGATCGACGAGATCGTCGTGTTCCACCCGCTGACCCGGGAAGAGATCCGCGAGATCATCGACGTGATGCTCAAGGAGATCTACCTGCGGATGAAGGAGAACGAGTTCGAACTCACCGTGACCACACCTCTCAAGGACAAGCTCTGCGAGGAAGGCTATTCGCCGAGCTACGGAGCCCGTCCGCTGCGTCGCGCGATCCAGCGGATGATCGAGGACCCGCTTGCCGAGGAGATCCTTGCGGGCAAGGTCAAGAAGGAAGGCGTCATCCAGGCGGAGTGGGATGGCGAGAAGGTCATCTTCTCGAACCTCGAGAAGGATCCCGAGCCCGTAGCGGCCGCGGTGGGCAGCGAGGCCTAGGGCCGAAGTCAATCACCCAAAGAGAAGAGGGGAACGGTAAAAACCGTTCCCCTCTTCTCTTTGGGCTGCCAGGGCCCGCTGCGCCCGGGTGGAGGTTCGACCTGTGGTGCACCCATGGATGCCAAAGTTTAAAAAATATATCAATCATAATATGATATAATTTAAAATATAAAAGTTTCTGCTTTTTATCCCAAGCCTTTTGGTTTAAAATCGTGAGGTCCCTGTGCCGACCATCCTGCAGGTCGAGGGTTTCACCTTCAAGGTGTTGACCAGAGACCATGATCCCCCGCACGTCCATGTCTATGCCCCGGAAGGGACGGCCAAGTTCATGCTGGGCGAGGATGGTTCTCAGCCAAGGGTGGTGATGGTCATCGGACTGAGACGCCATCAGGTCCTGGCGATGGCTCGCCTGGTGGTCAAGCATCGGGCATTTTTTCTGGAAGCCTGGAGGCGTATCCATGGGTGATCTCTCGAGGGACATCGTTCCATTCAACCTCGATATCGAACGCGCCATCGTGGCGGGCAAGCAACTCTCGCCCTGTCAGGTCGAGCGCGTGACATGGTCTCCTGATTTGAAGCGGCTCATCGTCGATTTCAGTCGCGGCGTGACCCTCCAGCTCGATCCTGCGCGCCTGTCCGAACTGGCGGGTGCATCCCCCGAGCAACTGAACCGGGTCGAGATCCTGCCCGGTGGCCTGGCCATTTCATGGCCGGAGCTGGACGTGGACCTTCACCTGCCTGGTCTGCTGGTGGACCTCTTCGGCCCCGGAGTCTGGATGTCCGAGCTGGGCAAGCGTGGCCGGGGTCGCACGTCCGAGGCGAAGGCGCGGGCGGCGCGGCGGAACGGTGCCCGCGGGGGGCGGCCCCGGAAGCATCCGGAATAGTCTGAAGAGGCTCGACCGTGGGTAGGTCCTCCATGGCGGCTATTTGTTCTATGAGTATCATTATGTTATAATATGATCATGCAAACAAAGCATTCCCGTCATCCCCGCAACTTCGG
>JBEIFE010000095.1:0-6556 GCA_040382575.1 Candidatus Sericytochromatia bacterium | reverse complement strand
GTTTGCCTGTTCCGGGACTCCCTCTGCATCGTGAATCGGGATGGAACGCCGATTTTCAGCACGCAATCGGGCTATTTTACCGATGCCACCGCGGTTTGCGTGCTGCCGGAAGGCACCTTGCTCGTATCTGACGCGGGTTCGGGGCGTCTGGTGCGCTTTCGTGTCGTTAACGAGGGCTTGCCTGCCATTAAATGAAGTGTAAGCGTGACCTCCGCAGGGAATAATGTTCCCAAGGAGGTACCGCGCAGATGCAAGTCCTGGTCCTCAGCACGACGTATCAGCCCCTCTACACATGCGGAGTCGAGAAGGCCATCACCCTCCTCTATCTCGGCAAGGCCGTCTCGGTGAAGGATTCCGATTCGGTCGTCCGCTCGCCTTCCGTCACGCTCAAGGTGCCGATGGCCATCCGGCTCCTGGTCAAGGTGGTGGCCCAGCGCTTCCACGAGACCGTCCGTCCCTCGCGTCAGGCCGTCTTCAAGCGCGATCGCCAGGCCTGCCAGTACTGTGGCAAGCGCAGCGAGCTCACGATCGACCACGTTCATCCGCGCTCGCGGGGCGGAGACGACACCTGGGAAAACCTGGTGGCGGCCTGCCAGGCTTGCAACAACCGCAAAGGCGATCGACGCCCCGAGGAAGCAGGGATGGCCCTCAAGACGGTCCCGAGAGCCCCGAAGCTGGTCGAGCTGGCGTCCGACCTGTGGGCACGCCTGATGGACTGGTGACGACGGGACCCTGAGGGCCCGTCGTCTTTTCAGAACCGGACCGTCAGATCATCCAGCCGACGGCGTCCATGGCGTGGTAGGTCAGGATGATGTCCGCACCTGCCCTTTTGAGCCCGGTGAGCAACTCCATCACGACGCGCGGCTCATCGATCCAGCCGTTGCGCGCGGCAGCCTTGACCATCGCGTACTCGCCCGAGACGTTGTAACAGGCCACCGGACGATCCGTGGCCTGGCGGACGCGCCAGATGACATCCATGTAGGCCATGGCGGGCTTCACCATGACCATGTCGGCCCCCTCTTCCAGATCGAGCGCCAGCTCCGTCAGGGCCTCCCGCGCATTGGCGGGGTCCATCTGGTAGGCGCGGCGATCGCCGAATTGTGGAGCGGAATCGGCCGCTTCCCGGAAAGGACCGTAAAAGCCCGAGGCGTACTTCACCGAGTAGGCCAGCAGGGCGACGTGCGCGAACCCTTCCGCATCGAGGGCCCGGCGGATGGCCCCGACGCGACCGTCCATCATGTCACTGGGCGCGACGACATCGGCGCCGGCTCGCGCATGGCTGAGGGCAGAGGCCACCAGACGGTCGAGCGTCGGGTCGTTGGCGACGGCATCGCCCTCGATGATGCCGCAATGACCGTGGTCCGTGTACTCACACAGGCACACGTCGGTCATGACGAGCAGGTCGGGCACTTCGCGCTTGATGGCGCGTACGGCTGCCTGGACGATCCCGTCCGGGTCATCCGCCCCGGAACCGACGGCATCCTTCTCGGGTGGGATGCCGAACAGGATGATGCCCCCGAGGCCCGCCTCGAAGGCTCGCCGGGCGTCGCAAATGACTTCATCGACCGACGTCTGGAACACGCCCGGCATCGAGCCGATCTCGCGACGGACGCCCTCCCCGGGGACGACGAAGAGCGGCCAGACGAGGTCCGCAGGTCGCAGGTGGTTCTCGCGAACCAGCCTGCGCATCGCCTCCGAGGTCCGGAGGCGCCGGGGGCGGAGGGAGCCGGGGGTCGGATGCGAGGCGCTCACGACCTCACTCCACCGTCACGGACTTGGCGAGGTTGCGCGGCTGGTCCACGTCGCAACCGCGCAGGCGCGCGATGTGGTAGGCGAGCAGTTGCAGGGGCACCACGTTGACGAGCGGGGAGAGCGCCTCGCTCACGGCCGGCACGTAGAGGACGCGATCCGCATGGGCCGAGATGGTCGAGTCCCCCTCGGTGGCGATCGCGATGACGACACCGTTACGGGCCTTGACCTCCTGGAGGTTGCTCACGACCTTGTCGTAGGTCGAGCCCTGCGTGGCGATCGCCACCGTCGGCATGTGCTCGTCGATGAGGGCGATCGGGCCATGCTTCATCTCGCCCGAGGCATAGGCCTCGGCGTGGATGTAGCTGATCTCTTTGAGCTTGAGGGCCCCCTCGAGGGCCGTCGGGAAGTTGACGCCGCGTCCCAGGTACAGGAAGTCGCGGGCGTTCATGAAGGCGTGGGCCACGTCCTTCACGGCCGCCGTCGACTCGAGCATGTGCCCGATGATCGCCGGGATCTGCTTGAGTTCCTTGAGAGCCGCACCGACCTCGACCGGATTGAGCTTGCCACGCACCTGGCCCATGTGCAGGGCGAGCAGGGTGAGTGCGGCCACCATGGCCGAGTAGGCCTTAGTCGAGGCCACGCCGATCTCGGGACCTGCGTGAATGAACAGATTGCCGTCGACCTCACGGGCGATCGAGGAACCCTTGACGTTGATGATGCCGAGCGTTTTCGAACCGCGGCGCTTGGCCTCGCGCAGCGCGGCCAGCGTGTCTGCCGTCTCACCCGACTGCGACATGAAGATGACCAGCGTACGCTCGTCGAGGACGGGCTGACGGTAGCGGAACTCGGAGGCGAAGTCGGTCTCGACCGGGATGCGGGCATACTGCTCGATCAGGTACTTCCCGACCATGCCGGCATAGAGGGCCGTGCCGCAGGCCACGACCACGGCGCGATCGAACGAGCGGAACTGCTCCTCGGTGAAGCCGATCTCTTCGAGGTACAGCTTGCCCTCGCGATCGTCGAAGCGCCCCCCCAGCGTCTGCGTGAGCGTGGAGGGCTGCTCGTGAATCTCCTTGAGCATGAAATGATCGTAGCCGGCCTTCTCGGCAGCCACCAGGTTCCAGTCGATCCGCGTGACTTCCTTGGTGCGGGGCATCAGGTCGCCATCCAGGACCTCGATGCGCTCGCGGGTGACCAGCGCGATCTCGCCATCCTCCAGATAGATGATGCGACGGGTGTGGTTGATGATGGCCGCGGCATCCGAGGCGACGAAGTTCTCACCCTCGCCCAGGCCCGCCAGGAGCGGTGCGCCGTGCTTGATGGCGATGATCCGGTCCGGCTCGTCCTGGTGCAGGACCGCGCAGGCATAGGTGCCGAGCAGACGACGCGAGGCGGCATGAACCGCTTTCAGCAGATCACGCTCGTAGTAGGACTGCACGAGGTGGGCGATGACCTCGGTATCGGTGTCGGACTGGAAGACGTGACCAGCCTCGATGAGCTCGTTCTTGAGTTCGAGATAGTTCTCGATGATGCCGTTGTGGACCACGACGATCTTGCCCGAGCCGTCGACATGGGGATGCGCGTTGTAGGTGGTCGGTCGGCCGTGCGTCGCCCAGCGGGTGTGGCCGATACCCTGGTGGCCCGTCACGGGCTGCTCGCGTAGCTGGTTCTCGAGGTTGCGGAGCTTACCCACCTCGCGACGAAGCTGGATCTGACCACCGTGCGCGACGGCGATGCCCGCCGAGTCGTAGCCGCGGTACTCGAGTTTGCGAAGACCCTCGATGAGGATCTCTGCTGCATGCTGTTCACCGAGATAGCCGACGATTCCACACATGAGGCGGGGGGATCCCTTTCTTCGCGGAGAGGACGTGATGGCCCAAAATGCCGTCATCGTACCGCAGCATCGGCACCTGGGACAAATGCAGGGACGCGTATCGCGGCGCAAAGGTTAAGGTTAGATTAATATTGTTTACTTCACCTTAATTATGGTCTAGAGTTGCACCTGGATTCGGGTGGCAAACCAGTCGCCAAGCGCTTTCGGATGGGGAGGGTGCGAGTTGCAATTGCGTGCTTTTCCGGTTCTCGATCGGGTCGAACTGAAGGCCCGGGCGAGCAAGGTCCTTCCGCCCCTGCGGCGGGTGATTCGCCTGCCTCGGCTGGTGGAATCCCTCGAAATGTCTCACTGGCCGGTGCCGATGATGGCCGTGCTGGCTGGTGCGCTGGCCGTTCCTCACGATGGAACCGGTTTCGAGGCCTGGAGCCGAGTGGCGCTCGGCGCCCTCCTGATGGGCCCCGTGGTGAACGGTGCGTCCAGCCTGGTCGCCCGGTTCTTCGACGTCACGGACGCCTCTGACGCCCCCCTGCACGAGCGAGACCTCTGGGTCACGGTGATGGGATCCCTGGGGATCATTGCCGCGGGCGTGGGTCATCTGCTGGGAGAGTTTGCTTTCTGGGCAAGCACGGCGAGCATAGGGCTTGCCATGACGCTCAGTGCCCCGCCCCTGCGCCTCAGACGGGAGGCCTGGTGGAACGGTCTACTGGGCAGTTTGAACATCGTGCTGCTGCCCTGGATGCTCGGTAGTGACCTGATGGGTGCGAGCGTGCTCGAGGCCTGGCTCCTGGCAACGGTCTTCGCCTTCGGGGCGGTCGGCCTCCATCTCGGACTGACACTGGACCGTTCTTCTCACGAGCGACTGGCCGGCATCAAGACCCTCGGGGCCGTGTTTGGCCCTGATCTGGGCGCCCTGCTCGCCGCGGTCATGGTCGATACCAGTCTGGTCGGTGCCGCGATCGTCGGCGCAGGCAAGCAGGCTCCCGCTTCTACGCTCGCCATCGCTTTATTAACGGTCTGGATGATCGCGCTCCAGGTCCTGGCCATCCGCCTGCCGCACGGGCGGCGTGGCGGCCTGTTCCTGGCGATGCAGGTCCTTTTCCTGGTGGCGATGGCTGTCGGGGTGATCGGTTCACCGACCGCGATCCTGCAACTCTGAGACCGACCAGCGAATCCCCCGGGGAATTCCCCCCGGGGATCAAAGTTCGCCTGGTCAGTCGTGATGCCGGACCTGGACGGGTGCGTGGCGGGGAAGATCGAACTCGAGTTCGAGGTACGAGATCATCCGCGCGACGGCAGCCTCCTGGCTCGTCGCTTCGTAGCAATGGCTCATCAGAGCGTTGTCGTCCACCGATACCGTGACCCAGAAGCCGTGCATCGTGAGACCGTCCTTCCTGACGAACGAGACCGATAATCAGCTGTGAAGAGGTTTTCGGCCGTCTCGTCCGCAGATTTCTTGTGATACGGTAAAACTCTGGCCAAGTTCCAGGAAACAGGGAGTTCCCGCTGATGATCCAGGACCACGAGGTCGCCCGCATCAACGAGCTGGCACGTAAGAAAAAAGCCGAAGGGCTGACACCGGAAGAACTCACCGAGCAGCAGGCCCTGCGGCGCAAGTACATCGACGCCGTGAAGAGCAGCCTCCGGAGCCATCTCGAGCACATCCGACCTTCGGACGCCGATACCCCCTGACGGATTCTTTCTCCCGTCTGAACCGTGACCGGCTCTCGCCACACCTCCATGCTTTACCGGCATGTTCGCGAAGGAGAGAGCCATGGAACAGGCGATCGCCAGACAGCTGCTCTCGATGGAACGGCGCCGGATCGAGCGCCTGCTCGGGTTCGTGGACCTCGAGTCCCGGGCGGCGTCCACCGGACTGGTCGAACCCGTCAGCGGAGCGTCCGATCGGGAACCGGCGGATGCCGCGACCGACCTGGCCACGACGATGATGGACCTGACTCTCCACCGGCGCCTGCGGAACCGTCTCGACGCCCTGCGCGAGGCGGAAGAGCGCCTGGTGCTCGGCCTCTTCGACCGCTGCAAGCTCTGTGACACGACCATCTCGAATGTCCGGCTCGAACAGGTGCCCTGGGCCATGACGTGCCGCCGGTGCGCTCAGGACGACGAGGTGCACGACTGACGCGACGGATAGGTGGGGGAGCCTCCCGGGTGGTATCATGGTCTTTCGTCGCTGCTAACCGGGAGGAACCGTCATCATGCTTCGTGCCGGCATCGTGGGCTTGCCCAACGTCGGAAAATCGACCCTCTTCAATGCCCTGACGAGGGCGGGGGCCATGGCGGCCAATTATCCGTTCTGCACCATCGACCCGAACGTCGGGGTCGTCACCGTTCCGGACGAGCGTCTGGCGGTCCTGCAGGGCATCGTCAAAACGACCGTCGTCATTCCCACGGCGATCGAGTTCGTCGACATCGCCGGTCTGGTCCGGGGCGCGAGCAAGGGCGAGGGCCTCGGTAACCAGTTCCTCGCTCACATCCGCGAGGTGGACGCCATCGTGCAGGTCGTCCGCTGCTTCGAGGACGGCAACATCACCCACGTGGATGGTGGAGTCGATCCCATCCGGGATATCGAGACCATCAATCTCGAACTCGCCCTGGCCGATCTCGGCACGGTCGAAAAGATTCTCGAACGCAACCGCAAGCCGGCCAAGACCGGGAACAAGGAAGCCCTTGCGCTGGTGGAGGTCCTCGATCCCATCCGGGAAGCGCTCGACGCTGGCAAGTGGGCCCGTTCCGTCGAACTCACGCCCGAGCAGCAGCTGGTCATGCGGCAGGTCCCACTCCTGACCATGAAGCCCGTCATCTATGCGGCCAACGTGGCCGAGGGTGAACTCGCCACGGCCGACTCGCACCCGCTGGTCCAGCGCGTTCAGGCCTTCGCCGCCGGCGAGCGGGCGGAGTGCGTGTCCATCTCGGCCCAGATCGAGGCGGAGCTGTCGCAGCTCGATGCGGCCG
>JBEIFE010000094.1:0-6587 GCA_040382575.1 Candidatus Sericytochromatia bacterium | reverse complement strand
TCGGCGGCGTAGATGATGCCGTTGGCAACACCCTCGTAAGAACCACTGCCGTTGGCGGCGAGAACCTTCACGCCGAGCAGCTTGACGCCAGGGGCGACGCCGGCGATTCCGACGCCGTTGTTCATCGAGGCAGCAGCGATGCCGGCGCAGTGCGTGCCGTGGCCCTGGTCATCCATCGAATCGTTGTCGTTGTTGGCGAAGTCCTTGCCATTGATGACACGGCCCTGGAACTCGGGGTGCGAGTAATCGATGCCGGTGTCGACGATCGCCAGCAGGGTCTTCTCGGAACCCTGGTTGATGTCCCACGCCTCACGCAGCTGGAGCTTGTCGATCGTGTACTGCTCCTTGAGCATCGGGTCATTCGGCTCGAGGCGAAGCGCCGTGGCACGCATCACGAAGTTGGGCTCGGCGTACTCGACGAGGCCGGACTTCTGGAGCGACGCGATCGTCGACTGGACGTTGCCCTTGACGGTGACGAGCTGCATGCCCGTGCGGCTGTTACGGCGGATGGCCTTCAGACCGTAGGTGCTGGTGGCATCGACGAGGTCGGCGGACGGCCGGAACTTGACGAGGATCTGCCCGGGGACCGACTCGGCGCCCACGGTGGAACCGGCGTCGAGGCGGGGGGCCGTGGGGCCGACGTTGAGGCCGCAAGCCGCGAGGGCCAGGGTGCCGACGGCGGCGAGGATGCGGGAGGCGCGAGTGATGGCCATGCCGGATTCTCCAAGTAGAGGTGGGTGAGAGGGTTAACTTTGGCTTAAACTAAGCTTCACGTTAACACTCGATTAGCACCTTAGCAAGACTCGGAAAGCAAAAAGATCGATCTTCCTTCTGCGGGTAAGAAAATCCCCCCGGGACGAGCGTCCCGGGGGGATCGAGGGGCAGCAGGGTGGGCTCAGGTCTCGGATCCAGGGCGAGCCGGGTAAGCCTCGACCAGCAGATGGTCGCCGACGGACCGCGCGCTGAGGTTCCGCAGGGAGAAACCGGCCTCGACGAGCGAGACGCCACTTCCCTCGACGGGGGTCAAGGTGCCATGGCCTCCGATCAGGACCGGGGCGATCGCCACGTGAAGCTTGTCGACGATCCCGGCCTCGAGACACGAGGCAAATAGATTGCCATGCCCTTCGAACAGCAGGCTCGTGATGTCCCGGCGACCGAGGATCGTCATCAGGCGCCCCAGGTCGATCCGGGGTTCCAGGATGCCACCCGTCTCGGGGGCGACGACGATCTCGGCTCCCGCTGCCTGGAGGGCGCGCACGCGATCCTGCGGGGCGTGACGAGTCACGATGATCATGGTGTTCGGACGGAGAAGCCCCGTCCCGGCAGGGCGAGCCAGCAAATGACTCACCGTCGGTGTGCGCGCCAGCGCATCGAGCACGATCCGAAGCGGGGTCCGGTGGCGCGAACCCGGGATCTTGATGTCCGGGTTCGTTTCGAGAACGTGGTGAACCGTGACCACCACCGCGTCATGCATCGCCCGGAGGCCCTCGAAGGCTTCGCGGGCCTCCGGGGTGCTCGGATACACCGCCTCACCGGTGTAGGTCGCAATCTTCCCATCCAGGCTCATGGTGGTCCCGAGCGCCACGAATGGGCGACGGGTCAAGGTGTGCTTGATGTAGGCTTCGTTGAGCCGCCTGGAGGCGTCAGCCTCGATACCGACCTCGACCTCGAGGCCAGCCGCTCGGAGCCACGAGATGGCCTGACCCTCGCGTTGCGGATGCGGTTCCAGCATCCCGACCACGACGCGCCGGATACCGGCGTCCAGGATCCGGGTCAGGGCAGGGCCCTGGAGCCAGGGTTCGATCGTCACGTACAGCGTGCCGCCCTGAGAGGCCTCACCTGCCGCGTCCAGCGAAAAGCCCTCGGCCTGGGAACGACCGGGTCGGGCATGGAAGCCTTCGCCCACGACCTGTCCGTCCCGGACGACCACGGCACCGACCAGAGGATTGGGCCCGGTCCAGCCCCGTCCTTGCTCGGCCAGGGCGATGGCACGTTGCATCAGGGCCGCATCGAGGGCCGGGTCAAGGGGCGGGGCCGGGGTCGTGGGCATGGTCATGGATGAGGAGATGCTCCCGCTCGGCACTAGGAGGGTGGGGGCGACCCCCGTATCATACCCACCGATCACCCGGGACAACCGCGTCCGGGATCGACGGGGGGAGGAGATCGTGAAGACCTTGCTGACGACCGATGGGTCGGAGGCGTCCCGCCATGCTGCTGAAACCTGGTTGCAGCACTTCTGGAAGGAAGGCCCGGCGATCGTCGTGTCTGCTTATCCGAATCCTGCGGCCGGCTTCGTGGGGGCGATCGGCCCGCCGGTTTTCGACATCGTCGCTTTCGAGACGCAACTCTCGAGGGAGGCCGCGGAGCACGTCGGGACGGTCGCTGCCATGCTCGAGGCAGGCGGGCTGGACGTTTCCCGGGTGGTGGAGATGGGGGACCCGGCGACGGTCATCCTTGAACTGGCCCGACGTGAAGGGGTGGAACTCGTCGTGGTGGGGTCCCATGGACGCACCGGTGTCGAGCGTTTTCTGCTGGGCAGCGTATCGGGTCGCGTGGTCGAACACGCGCCGTGCGACGTCCTCGTCGTGAAATCCCCGGAAGCAGGGCGCTAGGGAAAGACTTCGGCGGGTACAAGGGGGGCCGAAGGGATCTGACGCTTGCCATGAAGTTCACGCTGTTCGAACGACTCCTGCAACGCCTGGGCCTTGCCAAGGCTCCTCCCCGTCGACGCAAGAAGAAGCGCCGCAAGGGAGTCCGCCCGGTGTCCTCGCCTCGTCTCGCCATGGCTGCTCCGCAGACTCCCGAACCTCCCGGAGAGGGAGAGTTCGATCCGGCTTTCGTGGGCTCTCCGTTCGAGGCACCCGCTTTGCCCGATGAGCCGGCGTTCGAACCTGAACCGAGCTGGCAACCTCCCCGGTCGACACCCCCGTTGGCCGTGGCAGCACCGCCACCTCAGGATCGTCCACCCGCCGCCCCACCCGCAGGAGCGCTTGCCAGGGCGCTCGCCACGAATGACCAGGCCGAACTCCTGGCAGTCCTCGAGGGGGCGCTTTCTCGTTCCCGGGTCCTGCTCGATGTCGTCGCGCAGAAGCGTGAGATGCTGGCTTTGCAGGCTGGCAGCTTCGACCGGGCGGCGCAGATGCGCGATTATCCGACTCTCGCCTTCCTGGGGGCGACGCTGGTGATCGACTCGGCCTTCTTCAGGGATGAGCTCCTGTCGGTGGCCCACCAGGTGCAGGACCAGGGTGACCGGATCGCATCCTTGCCCATCAAGAAGGTGAAGGACCTCGTCGGCGCGTGGGAAGAACTCGTCCAGCAATTCGACACGCTGCTCGAAAAGAAGCTCAAGATGGTCGAATTGATCGATCAGCGTCTCGAGAAGGCTCACCAGAACAAGGATTTCACCTCCCTTTCGGACCTTTCCGGTGCGCTGAGTCGGGATGCGATGATCCTCGCGGCTCTCGAGCCCGAGACCATGGCGACTGCCGGAAACGGCCAGACCGCGCTCACGGCGACCTCTTCCGCCGAGAAGGTCGCCCAGGTCAACCAGCAGATGACTCAGTTGCACCAGGCCGTCCTGGACCGACGATTCGCGGCGATCGCCGACCTCGCCCGGCTGATCTCGCTCAACTCCGGGGTGCTGGCTGATCCCAATGTCAACCGGGCAGGCCAGATCGTCCAGATGGCCACCCAGCTCCAGCAGGGGCTCAAGCAGCAGCCCAACCACCCGGGCCATGCGCCGCAGGCGGCGAATCTGTCCCGTACGTCGGGTCAATTCAACGGTCTTCTCATGGAGAAAGCCAGCCAGCTCGAGGGTCAGGTCAACCAGCTCAAGGAGGCCATCGGGGCCTTCGACATGGCCAAGCTGTTCCCCCTGGCGGTCTCCATCTCGCGCTCGGCTGCCATTCTCACGGATTCGGTCATCCAGAAAGCTTCTCTGGTGGCGGGCTATGCATCCCGGATCGACGTGTCCATCAAGCGGCAGGACATCCAGGGAGCCGTGAACGCTCTCAAATCAGCGCTCAGCTGAAGACCGGATCGGTCCAACCATCCAGGACGCGGTCGGCCCATGGGGCGAGCGACGCTCGCGGGCTCGCCCCCCCCCGTCAGCCCGATCAACCATCCGGCTCCTGCCTCGCGACCCATTTCCAGGTCCTCGCGGGTATCCCCGACGAGCCAGGACCTTGCGAGCGAGAGACCGGTCTGCCGGGCAGCCTGCAGCGCGAGGTCGGGAAACGGCTTTCCCCGCGCGACTCGGTCTGCCCCCAGGATGAGGTCCAGGTAGGGCGCCATCCCCACGTTTTCGAGGTCGTGGATCGCGCGATCCGTCCGGTCGCTGGTCACGACGACCAGGCAGACACCTGCGCGTTTCCATCTTTCCAGACAGTCGAGCGCGCCCGGGCGAGCCACGACGGGCCCAAGGTGCCCGTCCGCTTCCTCGAAGGCCTCCCGGACGAGGGTCTGCCAGTCTCCGTCGCCCGGAATCTGGCTCCTGAGCCAGTTTTCGAGTTCCCGGGCGATCGCCTCTCGCCCCAGATGTGCCATGGGTCCCGGTCCCAGGAGCCCGTCCGGTCCGAGTCCGAGCCAGGTGGCCACGTTTTGCGAGGATAGGCCCGGAATCCGTTCCGCCACCAGTCGAGCGCGTGCGATGGCCACGGGGGCCCAACGGCGATGGAAATCGATCAGTACCCCATCCTTGTCCAGCAGCACGGCTGTCGGATGATTCAATCGCGGCGCTCCGTCTCTCGAACGGGGGTGGGCATCGGTGGCAGGCTGGGGGGCGCCGGCCGCGTCCTGCTCGTGGCATGGGCATGTGCGCGCCACAGGGCCCGGACATCCGCGAGTCTCCGCTTGACCTCGAGGGAAATGGCCGTGGGCAGGTCGGGATCTCGCAGGGCTTCCTCGAGGGTGTCGAGCCTTGCCAAGAGGGCATCCGTGAGCAGATAGGGGGCTTCGGTCAGAGGAAGGCTGCGTGCCAGACTTTCCACATCGCGCCGGATCCCGGCCACCGTGGCCGCCTGGAGTTCGGGCGCTTTCATCTGCAGGCCGCGCAGGTAGCCGCTGCCAAGGTCGGCCAGGAGACGACGGCTGGCCCGGACCGGGTGCCGCTGGACCGGATAGGCTCGCCGGCGGAAAGGGCCGAGCCGGAGCGCTTCCAGGAGCTCATCCGGAACATGACTCAGCGAGAAGAAGAGCATCCCCTGCTGGTGTCGGTCCCGCACCAGCTCGATCTGGTCGAGCGTCTGTTGCACGGGTTCGGTCATCCGCAGAGGACCGAGGATCGGAAACAGGAACCCGGGACGTCTACCCTCGTCGGTTTCCCAGTCGAGCCAGGTCTCGAGGTCCGAGGTCCTGGATGTGTAGAGCATCGAGGCGTCGTAGTCGATCCATCCCTGGTCGGCCCAGTGTCGCCAGTTCTGCATCTTGTTCAGACGACCGTACCGCTCGCCGCGAAAGGTGGAGACGCCCAGTTTGAGGTCCGGATCCCGGCGTTGCAATCGCGCCCGGATTCCGGCGACGGCGCGGTTCACCTGTCCTTCCCGCCAGAGCTGGTAATCCATCCATTCCGGACGACCTGGTTCCAGCTGCGAAGGAGGCATTTTTCCCATCCGGGAAAGCCAGTCCAGCGACCACCGGGTCCAGCTGGTCCAGTCGTTGGGAGTCTCTTCGTCGTACCTGATGTAGTCGAGCATCAGGCCGTCGATCGCGAGATGAGAGGCCAGGTCGTCCACCAGGCCGAAGACCCAGGCCCGGGCGGAGGGGTCTGCAGGGGAGAGGAATCGTGAACTCCGTCCACCCTCCTGACGGGCAGCCAGGGAGGGGAGTGGCATGATGACGGGATCCCCGAAACCGGGCGACTGGACGCGGAACGTCCAGATCCAAGGGTGGACCTCCATACCCCGGGCATGGGCCTCGTCGGTGAGCCATTCGAGGGCATCGGGGGCCATCTCGAACGCGGGATCGAGCGGGGCTCGCGGAGTCCGGAAAAGGGCATAGCCCCGGCGAAACGCTTCCGGGAGCAACAAGTTGAAACCGGCATCCGCCAGCCGGTCCACCAGGCGATGGATGCCCTCACGTGTCCGGGGGATCGCATCCGCATCGAGATAGAGGCCCCGGGTTTCGGCAACCGGACTGGGCATCGCCATGGCCCTGGCGAGATCCAGCCGCTTGAGGGCCTCGGCTCGCCAGGGCTGGCTCCGGTTCACGGGTCTTCCCAGCGCTTCGAGCATGGACGCGGTGTCGAGCGCGCCGCGCGCCAGGGCCAGTTGCTCTTCCGCCGAGTCGATCGGCACGTCGAGAGCCCGCCGGCGAGCGTCTGAAAGTTGTTCCTGGAGCGGCGGAATGCAGTCCCGCAGAACCTCGGTCCCGGGTGCAACTCCCGCCTCGGCCGCCGGTGACAGCGCCAGGATGAGCAGCAACGTCATCAGACGGCTGAACGGGACGCGTCCATGTGCGCGGGGGATGAAAAGCGATGGGACTTGCATGCGAACAAGTCCCAGGCTAACCAGCCTCACGTGGCGGGTCAAGCACGCAGGCTGCGGTTGCCGGCGGCGGCCTCGTGCCCCAGTGTGCCCTTACAGGGAGGA
>JBEIFE010000093.1:0-6663 GCA_040382575.1 Candidatus Sericytochromatia bacterium | reverse complement strand
GGCGCTCCGTTTTTTTCTCGAGTTAATGCAAGCTTGAGCAAGGTTCGCGTCCAGCTTGCGATGAAATGGGTACAAGATACTCGATTGCCGTGTATCGGGTCTGACCCGGAAAAGTGCAGGTAGGCCATGAGCGCACCCATCGACAAAAAGGCACCCTCCCGTCCCTTGCTGCCGTCGCAGGCAGTGAAGCCATTCAGTGAAACAACGCTCCAGAGGCAAAAAGAGCTGAATGCGCTGGTGGACCAGGGCAAGCTCAAGGGGAACCGGCTGAAAGAAGATGGTATCGAGGGACCACAGACCCGTGCCCTCATCGCCGCCGCCGAACGCGTTCAGACCCCGGCCTCGCCTGCAAACCCGAAAGCGGGTGGAGCGGGTCCCGCCGCCTCGTCGCCGGCCCGTGATCAGGTCAAGAGCCCGGACCGGACCGTCGGGGAGTATGTCGAGGACCAGATCCGGGAATTCGGCAAGGAACTCAAAGAAGATGCGCAGGTCGCGGCCATCTCCGCGGTGGCGGCACCGGTGGTCGGCGTGATCATGGGCCGCAACGCCAACCAGGCCCGCGAGAAGATCGCGAAACTTCCCATGGACGCCGAAGGCCGATGGAAGGCTGAAGCCCGCAAGATCGTCAACCAAGAGATGGCCGAGGCCAAGCGGGAAATCCTGGCCCTTCCGGGTGATGCGATGGACGGCATCAAGGCGGGCAAGGAAGCGGTTGAAAACGCCGCGGGCGAGGCCGGAGAATGGACCCGCGAAAAAGCGACGCAAGCAGGTCAGTGGGTCGACAGGCAACTCGACGATGCCACCGCAGTGGCCCGCAGTGCCTGGAACAAGCTTGAGAACCGGAGCGGTGAGGCCTGGAAGTATGCCAAGGAAGCCGTGCCCAGGGCTTTCAAGAGCGCGCTTGAAGATGCGAAGGTCGGGGCGATCGCCCTGAATCCAGTCGGGGCAGCTCCCAGCGCGGCCATCGTGGCCCGGCACACCCGGGAAGCCTACGATGAGATCGCGAAATTGCCCATGGACCCCGAGGGCAAGTGGAAGCAGAAAGCCGAAGCCATCATCGACCGGGAAGCGGGCGAGGCGAAGCGCGAGATTCTTGAACTTCCCGGTCGCGCCTGGGATACCGTCTCCAGCGGCGCGCGCCAAGTGGTCGATGAGACCGGGCAGGCCGTGCACCGGGCCGTTGACGCCACGGGGAAGGCCATCGACCAGGCGGTTGATGCAACCGGCAAGGCCATCCATGACGTGGCGGATGCCACCTCCCGTAAAGCGCAAGAAATCGCCGACGAGACCGTCGACACGGCTCGAAAGGTCAAGCGGGTCGTCGAACACGAGATCGATGAGGCGCGAGATGGCCTGGGAGGCGTCATCCAGGGCATGGGCAACTGGCTCGGCGATCTCGGCAAGCGGATTGCCGGTCAGCCGGACTGACCGCATCGTCAGAATCAAGCAGGGGGGAGGGCCAGCGTGGCCCTCCCCCCTCATCGTGGCTGTCGCAAAGCATCTCAGTACGGTTCGAGATAGCGGGCATGCTCCCAGGGTGTCACCTGGGTCCGGTACGAATCCCACTCGGCCGTCTTCGTATCGACGAATCGTTCATAGACGTGATCTCCGAGGGCCTCCTGGATCACCCGATCCTTCTTGAGTTCCTCGAGGGCCTCACCCAGAGAGGCAGGCAGGGCGTGAATATCTCTGGCGCGCCGCACCCGCGCGTCCATGTGATACAGGTCCTCCTCGATGGGATCGCGCAGGGCGAGTTGATTCTGGATCCCGTCCAGACCCGCTGCCAGCATGACGGCGAAGGCCAGATACGGGTTGCACGAGGGGTCCGGGCAACGTAATTCAATCCGGGTAGCCTTCGGCACGACCGGGTTGATCCGCGGGATGCGGATCAGGGCCGATCGGTTGTTACGCGCCCAGGAGATGTATACCGGGGCCTCGAAGCCAGGAACCAGACGCTTGTAGGAGTTCACGGTGGGAGCCAGGATGGCGCACATGCCCCGTGCGTGCGCCAGGATACCCGCGATGAAGTGCCGGGCCAGATCCGAGAGACCGTACGGGGAGTTCGCGTCGTGGAACACGTTCTCGCCGTCCTTGAACAGGCTCATGTGCGTATGCATGCCCGACCCGTTGACCCCATGAATCGGCTTGGGCATGAACGTGCAGTGCAGGCCGTGCCTCTGGGCGATCGCCTTGAGCGTGTAGCGGAACGTCACGGCGCGATCCGCCGTGGTCAGCGCATCGGCATACTTGAAGTCGATCTCGTGCTGCCCGACGGCCACCTCATGATGGGATGTCTCGACCTCGATCCCCATATCTTCCAGGGCATTGACCATATCGGCCCGGACATCCATGGCCAGATCGGTGGAGAGATCGAAATACCCCCCCTGGTCATGCGGCAGCGCTTCGATGTGCCCCGGGGTCGTGCTCCGCAAAAGAAAAAACTCGAGTTCGGGGCCGGTGTTGAAGGTGAACCCCAGATCCTGGGCCTTCCGGATGACGCGCATCAGCGTCCCGCGAGGGTCCCCCGAAAAGGGCTCTCCATCCGGACGGTAGACGTTGCAGATCACGCGAGCACTCCGCCTTGACACCGAGGTCTCCCAAGGAATCACGCGAAAGGTCGAAAGATCGGGCAACAGGAACATGTCGGATTCGGCGATCCGGAGGTACCCTTCGATGCTGGAACCGTCGAACCACTTGCCGTGGCGGATGGCATCCTCGAACTGGGTGAGGGGAATGGTCACGCTCTTGACGATACCGAGAATGTCACAGAACTGTAGATGCACGAACCGAACGCCCTCATCCCGGCAGCGGGAGAGTACGGTATCAAGCTTTGCCTGGAAATCCATGAGAGAACCCTCCGGGATCTATCGGGTCGATGGGACGTGGGAGAGTCCGGTTCCGGACACCGCGATATTTTACCAAAGTTATCTCCAGATTGTGTCACGCATTGCCGATGACAGATCTGACGGATCTCACGGCTAAAACTGACGCCTTCACGCAATCCTCGGCTATATTCCGACACCAACGGGGTATGCTGGAAGTGTTCCGGATGATCCCCGAATATCCGGAACGTGGTCCCTGGTCGAGAAAGGGGAGTACGGTGGCCATCACGACCAATACAAGTCCTGCGAGTCTCGACTACGTGCGCGTTTTTCTGCGCGCCTCGCAGCGATATCTTGCCGAAGTCCTTGGCGAGGTTCCCAAGCGCGGACAACCCGTCTTCCAGGTTGACGCCTCGTTGGCCCTCCAGGAGATCAACATCTCGATCGGTGTGACGGGGGATCTTCGCGGCCTGGTCAATTTCGGGATGGACAAGCCGACTCTTCTGGCCATCGCCTCGACGATGATGATGGAGAACTGCACGGAACTCGACGAGCTTTCGATTTCGGCCGTGATGGAGCTGTCCAATATCATCTCGGGCAATGCGCGCACCGGGCTATCGGAACTTGGAAAGTTTTCGGACATCACTCCGCCAACTTACTTCGCCGGTAAGGCCGTCGTGGGTTCCTGGCACAGGATGCGTGCGATGTCAGTCCCGATGATCCTGAGCAAGGGTACCGTCTTCGTCACCGTGGGCATCCGTCCTCGGCACGACTGAAGGCACGGTATCCCATCTCGTGGGGCCTCTCGCCCTTGCGACGGGCTATAAGTGCTGTGCCCACTTGAGGCATCAGGGGGCGCACGTGAGCATGAAGGCCCGTTCCGGAGGCCTGTTTCATGCTGATCCGTTCTCTACCTGGCCAGGCTAACTTGTCTCCGGCCCTGCGTACCGCACGTATCGAACGTGCCCTGTGGCTCCATCTCATCATCGTGTATGTCGTCTGGGGTTCCACTTACCTCGCCATGCGGGTCGCCGTCATGGGCTTTCCGCCCTTCTTCCTCGCGGCGATGCGATTCGGTCTGGCCGGAACTCTCCTCAGCCTGTGGGCGAGGATATGGCGTCATCCCGTTCCAGAACCGAAACAGATAGCTGGTTCCGGATTGATGGGATGCTTTTTGCTGGTGGGCGGCAATGGGCTGGTGGTCTGGGCCGAGCAGTGGATTACCAGCGGATTGGCCGCCTTGCTCATCGGGACACTGCCCCTCTTCACCGTCCTGCTCGAGTCGGTGGGCGATCGCCGACAGAACCTCTCCCCGCAGAAGCTGGGTGCTCTGGCGATCGGTTTCGCCGGGCTCCTCGTCCTGCTGCTACCCGACCTGACGCTTCCCGGTCACGATCCGCATGTGACAACTGCCGCCTTCGTCGTGCTGATCGCGAGTTTTTCCTGGGCCACCGGAACCTGGCTCGGACGCCGCCTGCCTGCCCCCGAGAGTAACCTCTATCGGTCGGGCGCGATGATGCTCGTGGCCTCTCTGGGCCTGCTGCTGCTTTCAACTGCCCTGGGAGAACCTGCGCATGTCACACGGGCCCCGATCCCGGGATCGGCCTGGGGCGCACTGGCCTACCTCGTCGTGGCAGGTAGCTGCATCGGTTTCACCTCCTTCAGCCACCTGACCCGTCATGCCGAACCGGCTCTCGCCGCCAGTTACGCCTACGTGAATCCCGTGGTTGCGGTCTTGCTGGGCGCCTGGCTCCTGGGAGAACCCCTTGGCTGGACGACGGCCGCTGGTGCAGCCGGAATCGTGACAGCCATCGTGCTACTCGTTCGACAGAAACGTGGTGATTGACGGGAATTTTCCCAAGCTTAACGACAAGACAAGAATAAATGGCGCGATCTTCCGGACAAACCCAGTGAAGTCCCCCCTGCCGGAGGTCCGCCATGCATCGCGTTGCTGCCATCGCCCTTCCCCTCGCCCTCGTCTCGGTGCTGACAGCCTGCGGTGCGGGGCGCTATCCGCTGGCTCCGTCACCGGTTTCGCCCGTGAGCCCTGGCGCTGGACAGAACCGTCCCGTGAAGACTCACGGAGCCATCACCCTCAAATTCGTGGACAACCGGAGCATCCAGACGGTCGCCCCCAGCACTGCTCGGATCACGCTCTCGAGCCCGGCGCTGGCCACGCCCTTCGTGCAGGCCTTCACCTGGGCCTCTGCTCGCTCGGTCCGAATCGATTCGTTGCCCGTGGGAACCTACGAGGTCCAGGTGGATATCCTGGATGAACTTGGCGCCTCGATGGGGAAGGCCTCGGCACGGGAGGTGGGGGTGTCGGCGGACCGTACCACCGACGTCTCACTCAAGGTGGCCGTCGCCCCGTCCCGGGGAGGCTCCATCTCTCTGGGCGTGATCCTCGAACAGGCTTCGGGCTCACTCACTCCCGTCGCCACCGGGGGGATTCCCGTGAGCACCGCATCGATCGCCCCCTCCCCATCCCCCTCGGCGACGCCGTCACCGGCTGTTCATTCCCTCCAGGAGGACTTCTCCGGGACTCTCGAGCGCTGGTCGACGAACTGGACTCCCAGTTCCTACAAATCCGATACCGTCGCGGCCACGGGCTGGTCGCACGTTGCCGCAGCCGGAAATCCAGGGGGTGCAGCCTGTGCGGGTGGGGCAGCCGGAGCCGTGATCCAGACCGGAACATACGACCTCACCCTCAAGACCGGACTGGACCTGAGCAAGGCGACAGCCCCGAGACTGCGTTTCGACCTCGACCGCTTCGTGCCGAGGGACTACTTCGAATCTTCGAAGTTCATCGTCGAGGTCAGCGGCGATGGGGGATCGACCTGGGCTTCCATCCTCGAACAGACGACCGCGATCGCCTCGTGGAAGTCCTTCGACCTCTCTCTGGGTGGCAAGGCTGGTTCAGATACCCGCGTCCGGTTCCGCTTCGTCTATGACTACTACCTCGGGACGGACTCGCACGTGGCGCCGGTACTCGACAACGTCAGCATCAGCGCTAGCTGAGCAACCTGCCAGAAGCACCAGGAAGGGACGAGGAGCGATGCTCCTCGTCCCTCACGCATTCAACCGTCCTGGACCGTTGCGAAGGGATGACCGCAGGCTGCCTGCAAACGACCGAGCTCTTTCTCGGAAATCCGGACGTGGACGAGCGTGTTGCCCTGCTCGTCATAGGTGACCTCGCGGACGTTGGCCTCGCGATGCAACAGAGCCACTGCTCGATGCTGGTCTGGTGCGAAACGAAACCAGCGATTGCCACGCTCGCGTTCATGGTGGTCCTGGATGGCTTCCATCAAGGCCTGCAATCCTTCGCCGGTCCGGGCACTGATCGCGATCGCCCCCGGGTACAGAGCAGCGATTCTGGCCAGTTGTGTCCGAGCCTCGGGTCGATCGATCTGGTTGAAAACCATGAGCGTCGGGCGGTCCTGAACACCGAGCTCCGCCAGCGTCGCCTGGGTGGCCTGCACCTGGGAATCCCATGCGGGATGGCCGAGATCGACGACGTGCAGCAAGAGATGGGCATCTCGAACTTCGTCGAGCGTGGAGCGAAACGAGGCCACGAGGGTCGGCGGAAGTTTCCGGATGAACCCGACGGTATCGGTGAGGACGACGGTGTCTCCCGATGGCAACTCCAGAGCGCGCATGGTGGCATCGAGGGTGGCGAACAATCGATTCTCGGCCAGCACGTCAGCGCGAGTTAGCGCGTTCATGAGGGAGGACTTGCCCGCATTGGTATAGCCCACGAGTGCGACCCGGTAGGCATCCTGTCGCCCTTGACGACGATGGTGTGCCTGGACCCGGATCTCCTCGAGTTCGCGGCGCAGCTCCG
>JBEIFE010000092.1:0-6677 GCA_040382575.1 Candidatus Sericytochromatia bacterium | reverse complement strand
TCCCGAACCCTCCCGCCTGGCACTCAAGCTGGTGCTCTCGACCCTGCTCTCGACCCTGGTGGGCCTCGCGCTGGCATGGGTGGTCACGTCGCGGCTCGCGAGGACACGATCATGAGCCGCGCGATCGCCCTCGCCATCCTGGCGATCGCCCTGGGGCGTGCCGTCGCGGGGCTCGATCGCCTCGCGATGATCGGCTGGGCCATCGGGGCGCTCGGGCTGGTGGTCGGCCTCGACCTGGCCGGTGCCCTGGGTGCCATCCTGGTCGTGGCGCTGGTGATCGTGGGCCTCAAGCGCTTCCTGCCGGCCCTCGATGCGGGGCCCCTGGGGGTGCTGCTCGACGCCCTCCTCGTGCTGGCCGGGGTGCAGGGGGCGCTCACGTGCCAGCTGCATCGGGCCTGGGGGGCCTTGCGCAGCGCCCTCACGGGACCCGTGGCGGTTTTCACGGGGTTCCTCGTGCTGGAGGCGCTCAATCCGCTGGCCCCCTCGATGGCCTTCGGCCTGTGGGGCTCGCGTGACACCCTGCGCTGGCTGGCCGTCCCGCTGGCGTTGCTCGCCCTGCGCTCCGGGCGTGCCCTGCGCGCGATGTGCGCGGGCGTGATGCTGGCTCTCGCGTCGGAGTCGGCCTACGGGGTGTTCCAGCACCACCACGGCCTGCACCCGCGCGAGTACCAGTGGATGGTCGATTCGGGGTCCATCCGCACGCACGTCATCGACGGGCACGTGCGCGTCTTCGGCACGGTCGGGGATGCGGCGACCTTCGGATTCCTGGCGGCGATCGGGGTGTGGTGGTCGGTCGGGATGGCGGCACGTTTGCGCGGGGCCTGGCGACCGGGGCTCGCGGCGGTCGCCCTGGTGCATGTCTACGCGATGCTGCTCTCGTACTCGCGCGGGCCCGTGGCGGCCTTGCTGGCCGGCCTGGTCGCGATGGTCGCCGCCTCCCGGAACCCCCTGCCCGGTTTCGCGGGCATGGGGATCGCGGGTACGGGCCTCGGTCTCGCGTCGCTCGCGGGAAACGTTCCGCTGCTCTCGCGTGCCCTGTCGGCGGTGCGTCCGCAGGAGGATGCGAGCTTCCTGGTCCGCATGGGTTATCTCCAGGACGCCTGGGGGCGCATCGTGCAGCGCCCGTTCGGCAGTGGGCTCTGGACGGCGGGTGCCTCGGGGTTCGCCATCACGGGGGGGCGGACCCTGCCCGGGACGACGATCGGGATGCCCACGGACAACAACTACTTCAAATGGGCCCTCGAGATCGGCTGGGTGGGCGTCGTCCTGTTCCTGTGGCTGGAGGTCATGGCCCTCATGACGGCCTGGCAGGCGGCCCGGAGCCTGCAGGATCCGTTCTGCGGGGGACTCGCACTGGGCCTGGTCGGTACGGTGGCCGGCCTGATGGTCGGGGCCGTCTCGAACGACATCTTCGTCCAGAAGCCGCTCGCCGAGTTCTATCCCGTCGTGCTCGGCCTGGTGGCCGTGCTATCGCAGGCACGCGAAGAGAGGAGTCCCGCGTGAGGCTCGTGCTGGTGGGCGCCGACGAGTCGACCGCGCCCCTTTACCGTGTCCGCCTGCTGGCCCGTCTGCTGGGCGATCGCCACGAAGTCCGGGTGGTGGCCTTCGACCTCGGCGACGGCCGGTCGAACGATCCGCGGCCCGATGACTTTCCGGTCCAGCGAGTGCGCCTGCCGCTTCACGATGCCTTGCCGCTGGCGATCCGTCACCTCTCGCACCTCGAGGGCCGCCTGGACGCGTTTTATGCCATGAAGCCACGCCCCACCTCGATGGGAGCGGCCATGCAGGCCGGACGTGCGCTCGGCATCCCCGTTTTGCTCGACGTGGACGACCCCGAACGGGCCCTGGTGCCGCCCTACTCGGGGCGAGCATGGCGGCAATGGCTCGGCTCCTGGGCCATGCGGGCGCATCCCAACCACTATCGCGCACTTCGCGCCCTCGAACGACGGCGTGGTGACCTCGCGGGCCTGACCGTCGTCTCGCGGGAGCTCCAGCGGCAGTGGGGCGGGACCTGGGTGCCTCAGCCCGTCGAAACCGACCTTTTCGACCCGCGACGCCTGGAGGGGGACGACCTGCTCGCGGAATGGGGACTCTCGGAGACGGAACCCGTGGTCTTCGCCGGTGCCGCCCTGCCCAACAAGGGCGTCGAGGACGCGCTCGGGGCACTGCAGGCGCTGGATAGGCCGTGGCGTCTCGTGATCGCGGGGCCCCGGACTCCACTTGCCGAGTCGCTGGCCCGGCAAGACGGTCGGGTGCTGGTCACGGGCTCGCTCCCGCCCGGACAGGTCCCGCGGTTGCTGGCCGGTGCCCGGGCCGTCGCCCTGCCGCAGCGCTCCGACCCGGCCAGTCGTGGGCAGATGCCCATCAAGCTGGCCGAGGCCATGGCGATGGCGCGTCCCGTCGTGACGACGGCCGTCTCGGACATCCCGGAGGTGCTCGGGAATGCGGGCTGGGTGGTGCCACCGGGCGATCGCCCCGCCCTCGCCCGGGCCCTGCACGAGGCACTGGAGTATCCGGAAGAGGCGGCGCGCCGGGGGCTCGAGGCCCGGCACAGGGTGATGCGGCATCACGCCCCGGGGCCACTCGGGGAGACGCTCGAGGCGGCGCTGCAGGCGGCGATCGCCCATCATCGGTCACGCCCGTGAGCATCGGGACCTGGATCGTCAGCTCGCTCTCCCGGTGGGAAGATGGCCTGCCCTCGACGGCGCACGCCATGTTCGGGCGCATGCCCGAACCCGTGTGGTGGATCGACCATCCGCGATCGTGGAAGGACGTGGCGGGGCAGCCGCGGGCCTGGCGCCCCTGGCCCCGGATCTCGCGAGCCCGGGAAGCAGCCGGAACCGAGGCGGATGGCGGCGGAAAGACTGCGCGTCCGGGATCGCTGCACCTCGTCACGCCTCCTCCTGCACCGGTTCATGTCTTGCCCGGGGCTCTCTTCGACCGGCTCACCGACGGGCATGCCCGTGGGACCGCCCGCTGGCTTTCCCGGCTCCTGGCCGACGCCCCGCGCCCCCACGTGCTCTGGAACGCCTTCGACGTCGCATGGGGGACGCTGCTCGCGCGGCACCTGCCTCATGACCTGCTCGTCCACCACGCCTACGATGACCTGGCATCGGCCCGGCACGTCGCGCGCCACGGTCTGCGTCACGAGCCCGAGTTGCTCGCACGCGCGGACCTGGTCGTCACGACGAGCCCGGCCTTGTTCGCCGCTTACCGGGACCATCCGGGGGCCCGCTGGGTCCCCAACGGCGTGGATTTCGATCGCTTCGCCCACGATCCAGGCTGGTCCGACCCGCTGCAGGACTGGCCACGGCCGCGGATCGGTTACGTGGGGCACCTCGAGGACCGCGTGGACGTGGAACTCCTCTTCGAGGCCGTCTGCGAGCGTCCAGCCTGGTCGTGGATCCTGGTGGGGCCGGTGCATCCGGCCCTGCGCGATCGCCTGGCTCCGCTGCTCGCGCTGCCGGGCGTCGGATGGCTTGGTCCGCGGCCCGCCGCCGAGATCCCGCGGTTGCTCGCTGCCCTCGACGTCGGCCTGCTGCCGTTCGTCTCGAGTGCCCAGACCCGCTCCGTGTATCCCCTCAAGCTGCACGAATACCTGGCGGCGGGGCTGCCCGTGGTCGCCACCCCCTTCGCGGACCTGCCCGGGGCCGAGACCGTGATTCACCGGGTGCGCGAGGATGACCTCGTGGGCGCCGTGGAACGGGCCCTCGGGGCGAGCGACGACGTGCAAAGGGCTCGCCGCCGGGGGATCGCCCGGCAGGCGGACTGGCAGGTGCGGGTCCGGCAAGTCCGGGCCCTGGTCGAGGAGGCGCTGGCTGCGCGCCAGGCGCGTCTTCCGGGGAGAACGCCGTGAGCGAACCCGTGCTGAGCGTCGTCATCGTCAACTGGAACACCCGCGAGTGGCTGGCACGGTGCCTCGACCGCGTGCGGGCCGAGACTCGCACGCCGCACGAGATCATCGTGGTGGACAACGCCTCCACCGATGGCAGCCACGAACTCGTCTCCACCCAGTTTCCAGGCGTGACGCTCCTGGCCAACGATCGCAACCTGGGATTCGCTGCGGGGTGCAACCAGGGTCTGGAGTGCGCACGCGGGCGCTACTGGCTGCTGCTCAATCCCGACACCGAGGTACTCGACGGAGCGCTCGATCGTCTCGTGGCCCATCTCGAGCGTCATCCGGGGATCGCGGCCGTGGGGCCGCGCCTCGAGAACCTCGACGGGAGTCTCCAGCCCTCGGCCTTCGCGTTCTACGGCACGTGGCGATCGCTGGTCGAGAACCGGCTGGTGCAGGCGCTGGTGTCTTGGCGTTCGGCCCATAGCCCGTGGCTGGCCTTCTGGGATCATTCCTCCGAGCGCGTCGTGGACTGGGTGATGGGCGCCTGCCTGCTTGTGCGACGCTCGGTGGCCCTCAGGGTGGGGTTGCTTGACGAGAGATTCTTCATGTACGGCGAGGAGGTGGACTGGCAGTGGCGCATGGCCGAGGCCGGTCATCAGGTCGTCTACCTGCCGACGGCTCGGGTCCGGCACCGCAAGGGCGCGAGCACCTCCCAGGTGGCTCGCCCGATGAACGAGCACGAGCGGCGAAGTCGACGGTTACTCGTCGACAAGCACCTCGGCTGGGCCGGACGCTCGATCTATCGTCTGAAGGCCGGCCTCGCGGCGGCCTGGTGGGCCATCTGGGATGCGCTGACGAGTCGTTTTCGCGCCAGGTTTCGCCGGGCCCCGAGCGAGGGAGCCTTCCCGCCGACCTGACCCACGGCCGGCCGCACATTTGGTAGCATGGAGGCTGCCCATCCGAAGCCCACCCGAGGAGAGACACCCGTGACGACGACGTCCACCGCCGAGGCCCTCGTGCGCACCACCGGCACCACCTTCGACCTGGAAGCCCTCCGCGCCGCCATCCACGCCTTCAACACGGGTGGACAGCTCGGAGCTGACCCCGTCGCCGCCCTCTATGCCGGCCGCCGCGCCAGCTGGAGCCTCTTCACGCCGGGGCTGCGCGATGCCGAGATCGAGGCGCTTCGCCCGTACCTGTTCCCCTACGACCGGCTGCCTTCCTCGCCGTCGGACGCGCCCATCGTCACGCGCAACTTCATCGCCGGACAGTGGCAGCCCGCCGCGAGCGGCAAGCTGGTCACGCTGAACACGCTCTGGGACAACCGCATCCCGTTCGCCTCGGTGCCCGACTCGCAGGCCGAGGACGTCGAGGCCGCCGTCGGTGCGGCCCACGCCTTCTGGTCTTCGCTTGCCTGGACGGAAGAGACCGTCGCGTACCGCAAGGCCGTCGTCTCGAACCTCTCGCGCATCCTCGAGTACTACTACGAGGAGGTCATGGCCGAGATCAGGCACGAGATCCCCAAGACCCGCCTCGAGGGGGACAAGGACTACTGGGAAGCCAAGCGCGCCTGCGACCACATCGGTGGGAACGCCGACAAGGCGATGCTCGGTGAGGCGTTGCCCACGCACGTCTCGGGCCACAGCTACTGGAAGAACCCGTTCGTGCCGGCCGGCGTCGTCGCGCTCATCACGCCGATGAACTTCATCTACGGCATCGCCATGATCCAGCTGGTGGGCGCCTACATGGCGAACGCCCCGTTCGTGTTCAAGGGCCATCCTTACGGAGCGGTCTCGAGCACCGTCATGATCCGCATGATGCTGGCCGCGGGCGCCAACCCGGCGGCCATCCAGAAGCTCGAGGGCTTCGGATCGGGCATCGCGAGCCTCTCGGTCGATCCGCGCGTCGCCGTGGTTTCGCTGACGGGCTCGGAAGAGACGGCGAAGACCATCCAGGCCGGTCGCGGCATCCGCACCCTGCGCTTCGAGGGCGGCGGCTGCAACTGGTCCTGGATCGACGACGGCTACTCCGACGAGGAACTGCTGAAGATCGCCGAGCGCCTCACCTATTCGAAGCTCGGCTTCTCGTCGCACAAGTGCACGACCCTGCACGGCGTCTCGGGCTCACGTGCCACGATCGATCGCCTGGCGCCCATGATCAAGGCCGAGATGGATCGCTGGGAGGTCGCCAACCCGGCGTTCCACACCGGGACCAGGGTCGTCGGCCCCAACATGGTCCACAAGGCCCAGACCGTCACGAACATCCTGGAAGCGGCTCGCAAGGCCGGCGCGAAGGTGCTCCGCGAGGGCGGCAAGGTCTCGGGAACGGACTATTCCGACCACGCCGAGGTCATCGACCCCGTCATGCTCGAGGTCACGCCGGACCTGACCGTCACCTGCGACTGGGACGGCAAGGGCGAGAAGACCTTCGCGCTCGCGACCACCGAGTTCTTCATGCCGATCCTCTGCGTGATGGAGATGCCGACCTTCGAGGACTTCCTGAAGTTCTCGCTGTTCACCAACTCCCACGACCTCGCGGTGTCGATCTGGTCGCGGGACGATCGGAAGCTCCAGCGCGGGCGCCAGGTCCTGGCGGGCATGGTCAAGGAGAACGACGGCACCGACTCGGCCCTCGAGTGGGAAGAGTTCGGCGCGTCGGGCATCGGTGGGTCGGGGAACACCGGCGTGGGCGATGCCGAGACGACGATCGGGATGTTTTGCCGCCGCCAAAAAGGCCGCCACCTCGTCTTCTAGAGCGGTCCAGGGCGGGCGCTCTGCGGCTTACGTCCTCGGCGGCGGTCCTCACGTACCCTGAGTACGCATCGGCCCGCCGCCTGTGG
>JBEIFE010000091.1:0-6711 GCA_040382575.1 Candidatus Sericytochromatia bacterium | reverse complement strand
GGATCAATCATGCGTGATTCGCCTGCCCAAGCTGCGCATGTCCACGCGTGGCAACCCGAGGACGAAAACTGGTTCATCCCGATCGCAGCGGCCCGCGATGCGCTGGCCCGCGCAGCCTCTCGCCGAGAGCTCCCCCTCGAGACAGATTCCGGTCCGCCGGCCGGTGATGCAACCGCCGTCACCAACCCGGTCAGGCTCGTCCCGCTGGCATCGGGGTTCCAGATCCGGGCGGGCTGCACCACCGGGACCGCCTACACGCTCGCTCCGCGGGTGCAAGATGCGCTCGAGCCGGCGGACGGCGGTGCGCTGCGGCTCGTGACGACGGGGGCGATCGACCGGTACCGCCTGCGCTGGGGGGAGCGAACGACGCGGTTCCTGGGTCGCAAGCTGGTTCATCCGCGCTGGCCCGCGGACGGGGAAGCGGACCTGCCCGCCGACCTCGTGCGCGCCCGCGACGCGCAGCGGGTGCCGAAGATCCTGGTGGGTGGGCTGAGTGCGGTGCTGGAAGCGTGGCTGGACCGGGAGGCGATCGCCGCCGGGGTGGTCTCGACGTGGGTGATCACGGGGGACGCGGTCGACCGGCTGGCGGCCCTCGCCGTCGTCCTCAACTCGGCGACGTGCTCGCGGACCTTCATGCGGCTGCACGGCGCCGGCGCGATGTCCGGGAACCAGACGACCATCAAGAAGCGGGCGATCGCCGCGCTCAGGATCCCAGAGCTCGCGGACGGAGCCGAACTCGCCGACCTGCACGCCCGGCTTTCCGATGACTCCCGGGATGCCCGGCTGGAAGGCTTCGCGCACGGACGGGTCGCCAGGCTCTACGGACGGAGCCTGCAAGACGCGGTGGAGGACCTCGCCTGGTGGTGGAACCGCTCGGGAAGTCGCGAACCCGAGATATTCCGGACCATGCAGGACGGCCTCGAGGAGGCCTACCGCTCCTGACCCCCGTCATGACACCGCCCGTCGGCTCAGGAATCGGCCAGCCGGTTCAGGAGCTCGGGACGGTTGCTCTCGAAGTGGAGGTGTGGCCCGGTGGTCCAGGCTCCCGTGTTGCCGCACGCCCCGATGACCTCGCCACGCTTGTAGGTTCCGCCCGGTTTCGTCGAATCGAGATGGGCATAGCGGGTCTCGAGCCCGTCGGAACCGCGCAGCCCGAAGACATTGCCATGGGTGTGGCTGTACTGGGGGCCCCCTTTCCCGTCGTGCGCTGCCTTGACGGGGGTCCCGACCATGCACGCGATGTCCAGGGCCGGATGTCCGGGACGCACGCCCTGGGTGATCACGCCTGGCATGGGCCGAAGGAGGGGTGGGGTGTCCTTGCCGGGGGTGGCGGGATGGGCGGGAGACGGGACGTAACGGTCCTTACCGGGCGTCGAGGGGCCGGGCGCTGCGCTGCCGCGGTCACGTCCGCCGCCCCGCAGGCGGCGAAACAGGTCCACGAGCGGACCCGCCAGGTTCGGTCGTGGCAGGGGACTGGTCGGGATGGGACGGTC
This sequence comes from Candidatus Sericytochromatia bacterium, assembly GCA_040382575.1. Classification (GTDB taxonomy): domain Bacteria; phylum Cyanobacteriota; class Sericytochromatia; order S15B-MN24; family UBA4093; genus JAYKJE01. The sequence continues at coordinate 5,218 of JBEIFE010000091.1, read as the reverse complement.
GACGGTGGGCATGGTTCCTCCGCAACAAGACGGTCGATTTCTGACATGTATCCGACCCGGCATCCATGATTCGCTGAAGAACCAATTAAGGTTGAGCAGATTTTCATTGAAGATTCAGGCGAGCATTAGACGGTTCGGCTGCCTGAAACGTCGAGAGATGCATATCGCCTCACGGGTACAAGGGGGCCAGGAACCGAGGCAGGAGGATGGGGCCTTGCGTGAACGGAAAAGGGAGACACGTACGCCGGTGCGGACGACTCGCGGTATCGCCAGCCTGGCCGTCTGGATCATCCTCGCCCTGGCACCGATCCCGGCCCGGGCGGAGATACCGATGCTGGAGCTGGGGCAGCCCCCCGGGAAGGTCCTGCGGGTCTCCCGGTTGATCCTGGGCACCGACCACCTGGGCAAGGTGCCGGAAAGCCAGACACTCGCCGTGCTCGACGAGGCGGTGACGCTCGGGATCAACGCCTTCGACACCGCCCCCATCTACTCGGGGGACATCGAGCGGAAGCTCGGGGAGTGGCTGGCGCGGCAGTCGCGCCCGGACCTCGTGGTGATCACGAAGGGTGGCTTTCCCCATGATACGGGCCCCGGGACCTATGACAGTCGGCTGAAGGGCACCCGGGAGCAGATCGTGGCGAACGTGCTCGAGGAGGTGCAGCCGTCCCGCGCCCGGTTCGCGCGCCCGATCGACGTGTACCTCATGCACCGGGATGATGCGGACTTCGTGGACTACCGGCGGGTGGCGCGCCCCCCGACCCCGGCCGCGACCATCCTCGGAGCGCTCTCGGACCCCTTGCTGCGGCCCCATTACAGCCTCGTGGGCCTCTCGAACTGGTCAGACGGACGCGTCGCCGAGGGCCTCGCAGCGGCGGACCGCGATGCGATGCTGCTGCGACCGGCGTGCCACAGCCCTTACTTCTCGCTGCTCGAGATGGGGAAGGTCACCATCCACAGCGGCGGGGTGCAGGTCACGCACGACCAGATGAAAACTCGGGGGTTCCAGCCCGGGATCAAGCTGATGACTTACTCGCCGCTCGGAGGATTCTCGGTGGTCCGGCCCGGCTGGGAAGCGGCGCGGAAACGAGCGCTCGAGCTGAAGAACGGGGGCGATCGGTACTGGGGGAACACCTTCGAGGCGATCTTCCACGATGGCAACGCGCGGCGCTACCGGAGGGCCGAGGCGTTCATCCTGGCCTTCAACCGACGTCACGGGACGAGCTATACCCTGGACCAGCTGCTGAACGCCTACGTGCTGGCCCATCCGCGGAGCGATTTCGTCGTGATCGGACCGCGCTCGGTCGAGCAGTTGCGCCGAACGGTGGCGGCCCTGGAACTCGCGAAGCGACTATCGGATGCGGACCTCGATTTCCTGTACGGGACGTCGCCCCCGGGGTTCTGACGCCGCCGGAAGCGCCTACCCCTGGAGTCGGTCGAAAACCACGGCAGGAATGGCTGTTTCTTCGCTCACACGGGTGTGCCCCAGCAGGTACATGGCGAGACGACCGACGAGTTGCGGCGCCTGTGCGGCTGCGCCGTAAGGACTGAGCCACGCGATGAGGGCCGCGTACTTCGGTACGTCGAGATCATCCATCTCTTCGTGAAACCGCCGTTCAAGTGCCTCGGCGGGCTCTGGATGACTGCCGCAGATCGAGGCGACGCACATGCGTTCCACCTGCGTGAACGGTATGGGCCCGTGCTGGATCAGCTTCGCGACGGCTTCTGCGTGCAACTGGGCCAGGTTGAGTATCCTGTCCATCCCGGCTCTCTCCCATTCTTGACGAGGCGGATCACCGCCGGGGACGAAACAGCACGTTCATGAAGTCCCGGTAGCGAGAACCCGCATCCAGAACGTGCACGCGCCTGTGCGCTCTCGAGAGGACCGTGTAGACCAGTCCATCGAGACTATCGGTGGCGGCATGGTACTCGGGAATGAGCAGGACGACCTCCGAGCGATCCCAGTCCTCGAACGCAAACACATGCGAAGCCTCGAGGCGAGCTCTTCCCGACGCACGATGGACGCGCCGGGTCGGATACGGATGCTCGGCCAGGTCGAAGAAGCGATCGAAGTCCCCCTTGAGTCGCTCGATGACGAGGGCTTCCGATAGGCCACGTACCGGCTCCGGAAAGAGCACGGTCACGTCCTCGGGTCTGGCCCGCTCGAATGCGAGCGCCTTGATGCTCGCGACGAGTTCCTCGAACCACAGAGCCGCCTGGATCGACCGCCACTCGAAGGTGAGCCCGGGCACGGCCCGGTCGCGCGCTTCGCGCAGCTCCAGGAGATTCGGATAGGGCACCTCCAGCCCGTGGATCGCGCCGAACAGCATCGCGCCCCACGCGATCTCGAGCGGGCGGGCGTGCACGCTCGTGAGTCTGCCCCAGCGGCGGCTGAAGCGGGACACGTCACGCGCCGGCGCTCGATCCAGCCAGGTCGGATCTTCTGCCGATAGCCCGTCCGCATCCGCGGGATCATCGTGGACCAGCAGCAATTCATCCCGTTCGGTGAGCATCCCAGCCAGCAGCAGGTATCCCTCGAGATGCATGGCCTGCCCCTCGTCCACCAGGACGGCATCATGGCGCCGATGCGGAACCCGATCCAGGACCTCCCGGGCTGCCGAGGCGAGCCTTTTCGAGCGGTCGGAATCAGGCGCGCTTTCGAGATCCGGGAGCGCTGCGCCCGCCTCGAGGATCAGCCCGCGACAGAGGTTATCCAGGTCGGTGACGACGATCGCGTGCCACGGAAACGCGAGGGGGACCCGGTCCATGATGGCCCGGAGATTGTGCCGGTGGACAGGTGTCGCACAGACGACGAGGACCTGCTTCCCCTCGCTCGCCAGGCTGGCCGCGCGCCACGCGAGCACGCGTGTCTTCCCGGACCCGACGGGCCCACGCAGGCCCCGATGACCGGGCTGGGGCTGGACCAGGCGCCTTTGCTCGGACGTGAGACCCAGGGGATGCTGGCGCTCGGGCTCGTGGTGAGGCGGCTGCAACCAGTACATCAGGAGATCGTTCCAGGCCGGATTCCAGTTGCCTCGACGCTGCCGATGGGCCCCGGGAACGATGCGCGCCAGATGGGTCGGCGTCAGGGCATCCGCACCGAAGTACGGGGTACGCGAACGCGCAGCCTCGGAGACTCCGGCCAACTCCTGGGTGCTGGCCCCAGGAACGTACGCCACCGTGCGGATCAGAGCGACGGAGCTCGAGTCGGGAATCCCGTCCCCGGCGAAATCGGCCATCAGGCGAACGAGGGTGTCGCGCGCGAACTCGGCGCGGGCCGACAGCGACACCCTCGGGATCACGAGGCCGCCCTCGACGCGGCAACGATACGGGGCTTCCGGGGTATCGGGATCGGGCGGCGCATCGAGTTCCGAGACCTCGAAGATCGTCAGCCCCACCAGGGCCTGGAACACGACGACGTCCAGTCGAACTCCGTCGATGCTCGGATGCACCAGGATACGCCAGGCCTGATCGAGGCTCCGGTCGAGGTACTCGACCAGGGCCGCGACACCGGGCGACATCGGTCTGCCGGGTTCGAGATGGCGGATGCGGGAGAACACGGCATGACCTCCGGATACGGGATGGCGGGCGTCCATGCATCATGGCCGCCCGCCCATTTCACCCGGTGAAACCCCACACCTCCTGGTCAGGGAGCGTGCTCATTCCCCCCTGAGTTCGAGCCGCTCCACCACGCCCTCCAGGAAGGCCGAGGCCAGGTTTGCGGGCGTGCGGAGGGTTGCGGGATCGAGCCGGATTTCCGCCGCCGCTCTCCGGGTCATTTCCAGGAGATCGTCCGTTCCGACGGAGGCCAGGGCAGCCCTGGAAATGGCTCTGGCCTGACGGCCCCTCCCGTGGGCGAGCAGGACCGCGAAGATCGCGAGCTGTTCGGTCGTCCCCAGACCATGGTCTCCCGTCAGACGCTGCACGATGGCATCGAAGGCCTTGCTGACGGCTCCCTTCGCCATCTGGTCGCCCTCGTGCAGGGCCTCGAGCAAGACGGCCAGCGCACGGAGCGTCTCCTTCCAGCCGCCCCAGAGACCATCGGCTTGCTGGGACAGCAGGGTGTGCTGGAGATCCGAGGCCGCACGACCACGAGGGGCGTATGGCGATCGCGACGGAGGTGCCAGCATCTCGAACCGCGAGAACGCGAGGTGACCGTCACCGTGCAGGGAGCTCAGCGAGGAGCCGTCACGGTCATCCTGGACCATGAAATCCGCCATCGGCGCGAGGAAGCCCAGCGCGGCAGACGGCGGCGGAACCGTCGTCAGGAACGAGAGCTCGGCCATCGAATCATCGGTCGTGACCTCTTCCTGGAACCGTGCCACGGGGACATGAACCGTGATCTGACGCGCTGGATCGAAGGTTTCGGGCGCCTCGGGATCGACGAAGACCCAGCTCGTGAGCGGCGTGAGGACCTGATACTGGAGTGCCAGCTGGGTCAGGCGTACCCGGAGGCGATGGGACGGCCCCTCGTCGAACATCCCGCAGCCGGTGCAACCGGCCATCTGGATGCCACCGTCGTCGTAGCCGCGGTCGGCATCTCGCTGCTGGAGTTCCAGACCCTCGGCGACGACCTGACGGGCCCAGAGGCGATCGAGGCCCTTCACCTCGCCACGATCCTCGCGATCGAGTTCGAGTTCGACCTGGACGGGGCCGTTCGGTCCGCGCCCCATCACGAGCATCCGCGCCGGGCCACTGGCCCGGGACTTGCCCTGGCCCACCTTGAAACGGCCCGTGAGCGACAGGGGCTGACCGTCGACGATCGCCGCGATGCGTGAGGGCACGAGGTCCTCGATCTCGACGCCCTCGAAGCGGATGACGGGATCCTGCAGGCGCGGGGCCATCAACGAGGCAAATTGAGTCACGACCCGCTCGTCGATGTTCTCCCCCGGCACGATGTCGACGGCATCCCCGCCCGTGAGACGGGCCATGCGGGTGAGCAGCCCGGTGACGACGTTATGACCGATCCCGAAGGCGTGAATCCGGGCCTCGCGATTACGCCCGCCAGCTCGACGGTGTCGCTCGAGAATCTGTAGCAGCCCGCCCTCGTCGCCCACCTGGGCATCGGTCAGCAGCACGTGCACACCTGCCGGAGCCAGACGCAGGGCCTTGCGAAGAGCCACGTCCAGGTCGGTCCCCCCGCGGGCCTCGATGCGGGAGATCCACGCATCGGCCTGCGCCAGCGTGGCGGGGCTGAACACCAGCGGCTCGGGGGCCAGTG
>JBEIFE010000090.1:0-6720 GCA_040382575.1 Candidatus Sericytochromatia bacterium | reverse complement strand
GCCCGCCCCCCCCCTGAAAGCGCGAGGCCACGACCCCACCTGCCGGTGCCATGGCCTCGAGAGCGGCCAGGAAAGCCGCGCTACCGGTCTCCATCAGCTGGACCCAGCCGGCATCCTCGACGGTCGCGGGAACGAGGCGCACGGGACACGCCCCCTCGTACCTCCCCGTCAGGCTGCCCTCGAAAACCTCACCGGCCTCCCACCCCGGGATCCGAAGGAGTTCATGCACGAGAGCATCGAGGTCGGCACCCACCACGACGAGGTCGACGCGCTCGAGGACCTCCAGGCGCCGGGCCAGTGCACCAGCCGGTAGAACGTCCTCGATCCCCGGAAGGCCGGCGAGAGCATGCTGGAAACGTTCTGCGGGTGCCCGGAGGTCCCCGGCAAGCATGAGGCCCCGGTGACGCTTGTGGAAGGCGATCGCCGCCAGGATCTTGTCCTGGGTCTTCGAGCCGAACCCCTCCAGCGTGAGTAGCCGATTTTCGAGACACGCGTACTCGAGTTCGCCCAGGGACTGGATGCCGAGTCCCTCGTGGATGACCCGGACCTTGCGTGGACCGAGGCCCGGTAGCTCCATCAGTTCCAGGAGGCCGGCAGGCGTACGCGCCATCAGCTCGCGATGCAGGGCGCAGTCACCGGAGGCGACGAGTTCGGTCAGCACCTCGGCGATCGCCGGACCGATTCCTTTGACCTCGCGCAGCGTTCCTGCCGCAAGGCGATCCGAGACGGCCTCTTCGAGCCCCTTGATCTGGCGGGCGGCACCCGAGAAGGCCCGCACCCGGAAGGTATTTTCCCCGTGCAACTCCAGCAGCGAGGCCAGCTGCTCGAGATGCCCGGCAAGCGCGCGGTTGTCGAGTCCCATCGATATCCTCCTCGTACACGGTCGGTTCCCGGGTATCATCCGGCACGGAAGCGGGTACGGGCAAGTTATCCGTGTTCTCTCTCTTACGAGGTTTTCGAGCGATGTCCGCACATCTCCCTGCCCCAGACTTCCGGATCACCCCTTCTCGTCCCCGTGGATGGAAACGCGTCCGGACGATGATAGTGGGCCTGACCACGGTGGTTTCGGGCTGCACGCCCGGGCTCGGGATGCCGCTACTGGGAACTCGCACGCAGGTCACGGGCACGGTCAAGGCTCCCGCTCCCCAGCTCGGTGCCACCACGCAGGGATTCCTGGAAGGCGAGATCCCGGTGACCGACGCGACGGTCAGGGTCCGTTCAACGGATGGTGGATTCCTCACGGCGTCCGTCCAGACGGATGCGCGGGGTCAGTTCGTCCTGCCGGATCTCACGCCGGAAACGCCCCTCTTCCTGGAGGCGACCGTGAAGCGTGCCGGCGGGAAGACCCTGACCCTCTCGGGCTACGTTCGGACCGGACCGGGCGGGACGGTCCGGGACCTGAACACGGTCTCGAGTCTGGTGGCGTCCAAGCTCCGGACCTTCACCCGGACCCGCCTGGAGTCCATCAAGACGGATGATTTGACCCGGCTGGAGCTCACGCTTTCGAACGAGCTTCAGCCCGAGGACCTGCCAGACCTGTCCGATCCGGACGGTCTGAGCGCCCGCTTCGACGCCCTGAGCACCCGGTACGGGACGATCGCGAGCAGTTTCGGTTCCATTTCGGGGGGAATCGTCACGACGGGGCTGAGCCGCTCACTCGATTGATTTCCGGGCCTGCAGGAAGACCTGTTCGTCCCGTCGCGAACCGGTCAAGGACAGGCTAGCCCGCAGTTCGCGAAGGGTCGCGATGCGCTCGCTGAGCAAGGGATGATCGGACAGAAGCTCGAGAGCGGGATGGGTATCTCCCAGTCGGTCACGGAGCGTATCCAGGAATCCCTCCAGGCCATCCGCCGCATACCCGACCCGATCAGCCAGGCGGAGCGCTTCCCGGTCGGCGTCTCTCTCGTCATCCCGGCTGAACCCTTTCCTGGCGAGGCCCTCGGCCACCTGAGTGAGGCGGACCAGGACCACCGACCGGTCGTCGACGGCCGCCCGGGTCAACCCTTCCAGGATGGCCTGTCGCTGCAAGGCGGTGGCCCCGTGACGTAGCCCCACGTGCGCGACCTCATGGGCCAGTACCCCGACCAGTTCGGCCCCGTCTCGCATCGCGACGACCGCACCGCGGGTGAGGAAGATCGCTCCTCCCGGCAGGGCGAAGGCATTGGGCGCCGGCTCGTCGATCACGTGAAAGCGCCACCGGACAGCCCGCCGTTCCGTCGCTTCACCCAGGAGGCCCCCGAGGCGATCGACCACCTCCTGGAGGACCGGGGCGTCTATCCGTGCATGCTCGACCAGGAGACTGGCCTCGGCCTCTTCCCCGATCCGCCCCTCTTCGGCATCCGTCAGCGTGAACATCGGTAAGGCGTTCAGGACAGCCCCCCGCGAGCCGGAGTCACACGAAGCCAGCAAGCAAAGCGTGAGCAGCCCCCCCCACCGCAAGCCCCTCCAGGCAGACTTCTTGTTTCTCTTGTTTGAAGCCATGACCACTCCTGACCAGCTGAATGGTTCATGCCCACTTGAAACCGGGAAGATGCGCGACTTGCTTCGTCCGGTCTCTGACCGCTGCGATGTTCAAGCGCTCGGATGTTAATTTTCATTGATACCCGGCGGATCGATCGTGCCCGGGTGGTACATTGGCGCTACAGCGTTACCAGCTCTTGATCTCGACGAGGTGATCGGGGTGCGCTCTCTGAAACTAGAGGTGTTACATGCCACAGACGTCTCGCATGCGGACCGTGGGTCGCCCAGCCGGGCGGGCCGAGGGTAGCTCGACCACCAAGCCCCGCAGTCCTTCCATCGACATCCTGAAGCGCAGCCTCGAGCAAGCCGGTGTCAACCGCAAGACGTTCGTGAAGGAAACCGGGCTCAGCTACGAGTACGTTTCCCGCATCTTCAACAGCAAGGTGAAGTTTCCGACCGTCCGCGAGACGCTCGAGAAGTTTGCCGAGGTCGGTCAGATCGACCCGATGGTCTTCCCGGAGTACCAGGAACTCGTCAGCGTGCTGCCTGATTCCACCCGCAAGGTCTGGCAGCGGCTGCAGGACCTGGGTGTCTCACGGCAGGAGTTCGCCAACCAGGTCGATATCTCGCGGACCTACATGTACGAGATTTTGCGCGGCGACGTGCCCTTCCCGCGGAATCCCGAGGTCATCGAGAAGATTGCCACTGCGCTCAAGTTCGAGCCCGAGGTCTTCGACGAGTATCTCGCTCCGGTCCAGGACTGGGCCGAGCGGAATCCGCTGGCCATCGAGCATGTGTTCCTGAATCTCCTCGTGAGCAAGATGCTCGCGGCTCGTGGCTTCACCCGTGACGCCGGTGCTGCGCACCGAATCAGCGAGAGCATGCTGTCGATCTTCCCCCCTGTCGAGCGCTACGAACCGAAAGTCGTTGCGATCATGAAGGCAATGGGAGAACGGGGACTCGACGTCCGGGGTCTTGCGACCGAGGCGGGCGTCCCCGAACGCGAGGTGCGCCTGCTCCTGATGGGGCAGATCCAGACCGAGGATCTGGCCGTGACCACGGGCAAGCTGGTCAGAACCCTCGAAATCGCCTGATCTCGTCCGAGGCCGGGTCTCCTGCGGGGGGCCCGGCTTTCTGGCCTCTAGGCAGGGAAACCGATCGACCTTGAACGCGCGACCTGACATCCTCCTCGTCGAGGACAACCCCGATACCGTCTCCTTCCTGGTTCGCAGGCTGGAGGAGGAAGGCTATTCGGTCCGCGTGGCGCGGGACGGCCAGGTAGCGCGAGAAGCGATCGCCGACGTGCTCCCCGCGGCCGTCATCATGGACATCAACCTGCCGATCGTGAACGGTGACGAACTGGCTCGCGAACTGCGGCGCGACCCGCGCACGGCTCGCCTTCCCGTGGTATTCGTGACAGCCGAATCCGAAGACCGGGTTCTCGATCTGCTCGAACCCGGGCGGACACTCTGCCTCGAAAAGGCCATCAAGACGCGAACCCTGCTCTCCGCCCTGGCTCAGGTCCTGGAGGCCTCGTGAATCCTTACCGCCGGGCCCGGAAGTGGATGCTGGGCATCGTTCTTGTTCTTCTGTCTGGCATGGAAAGCGCTCTGGCCTGGCAAGCCCCACTCTCCGAAAGTTTACCTTCCGCCCTGCTTCAGGCCATCGATGAGTCTCCCGCTGCCGCCCCAGGAAGCTGGTCAAGCACCTTCGCCGGACGACTTGCTCCCACGGTGCGTGAGGCTATCCGGGCAGAATGGGGCAGGATCCCGGGAGACGATGAGCTTTCTGGCTGGGCTGCGGGACGCCTGACGGCCCTGACCGACCTGGATGCCCGTGCGCGGTTCAGGCGAAAGGTCCGGAGGGCCGAGCAAAGCATCGCCCGCTGGAAAAGGCGCCTCGATCCGTCGGAAGCACGCGGCGTGGTCGTCACCTTCGGCGGGGAAATCCGTGTGAATGCCACGGATCACGGCCCGGTGTGGGTCTTCCCGATCGAGCGCCTCGGCGACGACCCTGACGAGCGGGTCATCACGCAGCTGGTGAAACGCGATCTGGACGAGCGGGCCCCCCTTCCCGCCGAGACCGAACGGCGCTGGACCGTGCTCCGGGACCTGCAGATCCGCTACCGGGTCCTTGAGACCCTGGAACCCGGGCCGGCATCACTGGCCTCGTGGTCGCAGTTGCCTGCCGCTCAGGTCGAAACCTGGATGGCCGAGCGTCGTGCGATCATCCGCGACGTGCGCGAAGCCTGGCGCGACACCCTTCCGATCGACGAAGCCCGTGAGCGATTCGTCCTGGCCGTGGTTTTCGATCGAATTCTGCGCCATCAGACCTGGCAAGCATGTACCTCATGGGATCGGCCCACCTGGAACGACCAGCTCTGGAAGACCCTCGACTCCCTCTGACCGCGCCTGCCAACCCGGGGGACATGTCCCCTGTCAGGAACGAGTCCGCAGGTGCCGGACGGCTTCATAGCGCTCTCGCGCCTCGCGAGTGGCTTCGAGGTGGTCGACGATCGGCTCGGACCCGCCGTGCAACCACGGCTCGAAAAGGCCCTCCCCGACCCTCCATGGGGCATCTCCGAGCCAGTGACGGACATAGGCCCCATCCGGGTCATGGTCCCGGGCCTGCTTGACGGGATTGAAGACCCGGGTACCTCGCGGATCGGCCCCGACACCGGCCAGGTAGGCCCAGTTCCCCCAGTTGCTGGCAACGTCATGGTCGATGAGCCACCCCTGGAAGGCCCAGGCCCCCCAGCGCCAGTCGATCCCGAGATGCTGGACCAGGAAGCTGGCTGCGATCTGCCGGCCGCGGTTGGAGAGATGGCCCGTCGCCGCGAGTTCACGCATGGTCGCATCGACGAGGGGGTATCCCGTTTCTCCGGCCAGCCAGCGATGAAAGCGCTCCCGGTCGTGGGACCACGGCACGGGAACCCCGGCAGGCCCGTCGGACCCGAACGCTCGATGACCGGCGAGCCGCATGCGCAGGTGGAAGAAGTCCCGCCACCATAGCTCGAAGACCAGCCAGTAGGTGGAACGATTGCTGACCCGTTGCTCCTCATATCGACGGACCTCGGCCACGATCTGGCGGGGCGACACGCACCCCCAGGCCAGGTACTGGGAAAAGCGCGAAGCATCGTCAGGTTGGAGGAGACCGTCACGGGTCTCGTGATACCGAGCGAGGCGATCGTCACGCCATATCCACGAGCCGATCCGCTCCCAGGCAGCCGACTCCCCTCCCAGCGTCCACGCAAGGGCACGGGGATCCGGTTCGACTTCGAGGTCCTCCCGGAGTCGAACGAGACCGTCAGGAAAGGTCAGGTCGCGAGGAACGGGAAGGTGGCGCGGCGCTTCGAGGGGGGCTCGGACGGGCGGCCCCGAACGTTCGAGGATGTGGCGGAAAGGCGTGAACTGGGCAGGAAGGCGCTCCAACCGGACGGGAAGGTCGGTGAAGTCCACGAGCGTCTGAGCGTCGATGAGATGAAGACGCCCGCCCAGCGCAGCTTCCAGCGCCCTCTCGACCGCCCGCTCCTCGGGGGCCCACTCCCGGGTCGCATGCAAGGTCTGCGCCCCGATTCGCGCCATCAGGTCAGGGAGGACCTCCTCGGGCAGACCGCGGACCACCAGCAATCGCCCCCCTCGCATCTGCCAGGCCTCGGCCAGATCAGCGACCGCCTCGGCCCGGAAGCGCCGGGCAAGGAGCCCGAGACGGGAAAGCCCCGTCTCGGGGCGAACCTCCTCTTCGCGAGGATCGAGCACGACAACCCCGACCACCTCCGGAGCCGACGCGAGTGCAGCGTGGACCGGGGCATGGTCCCGGATCCGGAGATCCCGGCGATACCAGACGAGGGCACATTCACATTTCTGAACATCCATCTCTCGATCCTAGCTCAAGCCGCGGATAAGCGGCACCCGGACGGGGGTATGGTTGAATCATTGTGATTTAAGTCACGAGGACATCATGCAAGAGTACGCGATCGACGAATCCACTCTCGGAACCTTTCTGCTCAATTCGGGCTTCATCTCCCTGAAGCAGCTCGAAAAGGCCCTCGCGATCCAGGCGGACCTGCCCTTTCTCCGGATCGGTGAGATCCTCATGGGTCTGCGCGCCATCGGGATCGAGGCCCTCATCCAGGCACTTTATCACCAGTTCAGCCAGGCCATGCTGGGCAACATTCTCCTGCGTCAGGGATACGTCACCCAGGAAGGTCTCGAGAGTGCGCTGAACATCCAGCGAGAGACTCGCGGGGCGAGGCGCCTC
>JBEIFE010000089.1:0-6727 GCA_040382575.1 Candidatus Sericytochromatia bacterium | reverse complement strand
TGGGCGAGATGCTGCTGGAGCGCCGCCGTCCGGCCATACCAGCCATCGTTCGTGACGAGGACCAGCAGCTCCGCGCCGCTCGCAGCCGTCCTGCGCATCACCTCGGGGAAGAGGCTGTCGAAACAGACATTCGTGCCCACCGAGGCGACCCGCAGCGCGTAGGGTCGGGGGCGATCGCCCGGTGTGAGGTCTTCACCCAGGAGATTCATCCGCGTGAAGAAGCCTGACCACCAGGACGGCAGCGTCTCGCGACCGGGTAGATATTCACCGAAGGGCACGAGATGCTTCTTGGCGTCCCATCCCATCACCTGGCCATCCGGGCCGATACCGACGGTCGCATTGTAGAAGCGTGGGCGTCCCCCCGGGCGATCGGGCTCGACGACGAAGGTGCCGGTCACGAGGGCCGTCCGGCTTTCGCGAGCCAGGGCGCCGAGCCGACCGAGCATGGCGGGCGAGCGCAGCAGGGCGACGGGCAGGGCGGACTCGGGCCAGACGACGAGATCCGAGGCACTGGCATCCCGCGTCAGGCGCTCGTATCGATCGAGCAGGCGCCACTCGTTGCCCGGCGTCCACTTCTCGCTCTGGCTGACGTTCCCCTGGACGACCGAGACCCGGACCGTGTTCCCGAGGTCTCCCCCGGGAAGCGAGGCAGGGACCATCACCCAGAGGAGGGCTCCCGCGGCGACGGCGACCGGAGCCCGGGGGCGACGCGTCACCCAGGCATGGGCCAGGGCGGCATTGAAGGCCACGATGAGCGCCCCCAGCGGAAACGGTCCGAGCCAGCGCAGCCCCTGCAGGATCGGCAGGAATCGGTACTGGGTCGAGGCGACCATGCCCAGCGTGAGGCCGAAGGGATTGGACGCCTGGAACAGTTCCAGGGCCATCCAGCCCGCGAACGCCAGAGCCACCACCTGCGCCCCATCGGGCTGGCCCTGCTGGGCCAGTCGCCTCGCAAGCAGACCCACCGCGGTCAGCACCAGAGCGCATCCGAGCGCCATGAAGCCCGATAGCATGGTCCAGGCCAGACCCACCACCGCGAGGCTCTCGAGATCGCTCATACCGAGCCACGTGAGGGGATGCAGGGCCAGGAGCCAGTGAAGCAGGCCACCGAAGAATCCCGAACTCCAGGCCAACGCCACCCCGACGATGGCCCGACGCCTGTCCCGGGTGAGGAGCAAGGCCCAGAGGGGCACCATTCCGACCCAGGCGAGCCAGCCCTGGTCCGGACCGGGAAAAGCCAGCGAGAAGAGGGCACCGGAGACCATCGCGACGAGGAGTGACCACGGCTCGGACCAGGCGGCAGGATCGCGTGAGCGCGCGGTCGAGCGCGGAACGAGGCGTTCGATGGATGCGGTCATGAGGACTGAAACGGGCACGGGTGAACGGTCATGCACCCTCTGACTTCCGGGAAGGCGTGGCGAAGATCCCGGAGAATCTTATCACGGGCCATCTACACGTGGCGGAACGGGCCGGAACGACCGAACTTTCCTCCCCGGAGAGCCGGTCCGGATGTGTTAACATACCGCGATGCGCATCCTGGATCGCTACGTGCTCGGGGAGCTGCTGGTCCCCTTCCTCTTCGGGGTGATCGGTTTCATCCTGGTCATGCTCTCGGTGAGCCTCTACCAGTTCACCGACCTGATCTTCATGGCCGGCGCCCCCGTGGGCGACGTCGTACAGTTGCTGCTGTACTCCCTGCCCTCCATCGTCGTCCTGACCTTTCCGGTGGCCTACCTGTTCGCGAGTCTGCTGGGCATCGGGCGGATGACCAAGGACTTCGAGATCATCGCCCTGCGCGGATCCGGGGTCTCCTTTCGCCGGATCATCGTGCCCATCCTGGTCGGTGCGGCGTTCGTTTCGGTCGGCAACTTTTTCTTCAACGAGCGCGCGGTCCCCTTCGCCAACCGCGAGGTCTCGCGCATCAAGCAAGAGCTGGCGACCCGCGTCACGAAACCCCTGATCCGGCCCAACGTCTTCTTCAAGGGCACCGAGAACCGCTATTTTTACGTCCGGCAGGTCGACTCCCGGACCGGCGACATGCGCGACGTGTTCGTGCTGGACCAGACCCAGATCGGGCCGCCCCAGGTGATTCGGGCCCGGAAGGCGCGGTGGAAGAACCTGGGTCAGGGGCGATCGCTCTGGCAGCTCGAAGATGGCACCCTCCACAAGTACACCGAGGACGGCCATGTCCAGCATGAGCTCGCCTTCGGTAAGATGGCCATCCAGTTCTCGCTGGCCACCTCGACCAGCTTCGGCGGAGACGTGAACCCCTCGGAGCAGAGCTCGTCCGATCTCCAGAAGCAAATCTCGGGCATCAAGAAGAACGGTGGCGACGCGAAGACCGCCGAGGTCGCGCTTCTCATGAAGTATGCACTGCCCCTGGCGAGCTTCTTCGCGGCCCTGATCGCGGCGCCCCTGGGCCTGCTGTTCTCGCGGATGGGGGCCTACATCGGGGTGGGGCTCTCCATCATCCTCGTGTTCCTCTACTATGTGATCATGCAGACCTTCCAGGCGATGGGCAACGCCGGCATCGTGCCTCCGATCCTGGGGGCCTGGACCCAGAATCTGATCTTCGGGGTGATCGGCGCCTTCCTGCTGTGGCGGGTGGATCGTCGATGAAGCCGGGTTTTCCGAACCTCACCGGGGGCTGGAGCCCCCTGACGATCCTCGATCGCTACCTGCTGCTCGAGATCCAGAAGCCCTTCTGGTCGGGGACCTTCGGGTTCATCGTGATGAACCTGGCCAATCTCCTGTACATCTACGCCCAGTTGATCGTCTCGTCGGGCGTCCCCGTTCCCATCGTCCTCAAACTGCTGGCCTTCAACCTGCCAGCCATCATGGTCATCACCTTCCCGGTGGCGTACCTGTTCGGCACGCTCCTGGCCACCGGTCGCCTCAGCCGGGATTCCGAGATCACGGCTCTGCGCGCCTGCGGGACGTCCTTCCGGCGACTCACGATCCCGCTCGTCCTGGGTTCGATCCTGGTGAGCATCGGGAACTTCGGCATCAACGATCGGATCGTCCCCTGGGCAAACCGGCAGGTGGTCGACCTCGTCCGCGACCTGATGCTCCACCAGTCGCGGCCCCTTTTCAAGGACAACGTCTTTTTCAAGGGCGAGGACGATCGCTACTTCTACGTGAAGCAGGTCGACCAGCGCACCCACCAGATGATCGGCATCATGGTCGTCGACCGGAAAGCCCGGCCGCCCGAGACGATCGTGTCCCGCACGGGCACGTGGTCGGGACGCCGCTGGGAACTCCAGGATGGGGTCATCCATCGTTACGGGAGTGACCCCTTCGTCGAGCGCGAGGAACACTTCGACCGCTTCTCGATCGACGTGGACCAGGACCCCGACACCTTCTTCACCCAGGGAGATCTGTCGCCGCAGGAACAGACCTCGAGCGAGCTGGGGCGCAAGATCGAGACCATGAAGGCCGGCGGCGTGGACACCCGGACCATCGAGGTCGACTACCACCTCAAGTACTCGCTGCCTTATGCCACATTCTTCATCACGCTGTTCGCGGCCCCCATCGGGTTGCGATACGCTCGGCTCGGGGCCTTCCTGGGCGTCGCGATCACCATCGCGGTCGTGTTCGTCTATTACATCGTCATGTCCATCGCGCGCTCGATGGGCAACGCGGGGATGATCGATCCGCTGGTCGCGGCCTGGATCCAGAACTGGCTCTTCGGGTTGGTGGGGCTATGGCTCATCTGGCGCGTGGATCGATCGTCATGACCCCTTCACGTCCGGATCTCGCTCACACATGCCTGACCCTCGTCCTGGCCACTGGCCTGGTCGCGTCGCCATCACCGGTGCTGGGCGCCGAGAGTCGGGTCAAGCTCCGGGCGGACCGGGTCGAGCATGACCGCAACGCCTCGCTCTCACGCGCCTCGGGCAACGTCCAGCTCGAGGTCGAGGGCAGCATCCTCAGCACGGACCATCTCGAGTATGACCAGACTCGTAAGGTCGTCACGACCGATGCCGAATTCACGCTGATCCAGACCTCTCCGGGCCAGGGCACCCAGACCATCACGGGGACGGGTCTGCGCTACGAACTCGACGAGGAGCGGGCCGTGATTCGCGGGGCCAAGCTGGATGCGCCCGCTCAGGCAGCCGGTCAGCGCGTGTACCTCACGGGCGAGGAACTGACGGCGATCGGTCGGCGCGAGTTCGAGTTCAAGGAAGCCACGTTCACCACGTGCGACATGGTGACGCACCAGGAGACTCCCCACACGCACATCCAGGCCGGCTGGATCAAGTACGTCCCGGATGCGTACGTGATGGGTTCGAATATCCTGGTGTACGTCAACAACCAGCCCATCGCCTGGCTGCCGTTCTTCTGGGTGCCCCTCCAGAAACGCGAGTCCCTGGCCCAGTTAGGTCGAAACAGCGTCGAGGGCCTGTTTGCCAAGACCGCCCTACCCTACCGACTCTCGGGCGGCCACTCGGGCACGGTCTTCCTGCACGCCCTGGAGTTCTTCCGACCGGGCGCGGTCGGCCTCGACCACGTCTGGGAGCGACCCGGTCAGTCGATCACCGCGCTCACGCTCTACGGTCTGCCGATCCCGGACCAGACGGACTACGTGCCGGGATCGGCCGTCCCCGAGTTTCCGGACGGCAACCCCTACTCGACCGACAACCCGTGGATCGTCCACCGGCTCGATCCGGCGGCCCCCTGGTCCTTCCAGGACCACCTGTTCAAGGTTCGCCACCAGCAGCGCGTGTTCGGGTCGATGACCCTCGACGGCTGGTTCGAGGACCGGAACCTCTACGACCTCTCGCGCATCGCCCCGACCTTCGATCGGACCCAGTTCCGGGCCAACTCCCGCCAGTCGTACCGGGACGACCACACGGCCTGGTATCTCGGCCTGACGGACAACCGGGGAGGCATCAGTTACGGCGCGAACCGGAACTTCCGGCAAGATTACGGCTTCGATTTCCAGCGGACGCGGACCGTCTCGGACAACGCCCAGATCAGCGGAAACATCGGACCGGTCCAGTTCTCGGGTCGTACCAGCAACCAGGAATCCACCCGGAACCTGCCCCTGGAGATGCCGAAGAGCACCCCGGTGTCGCTGATCCCGACCCAGGTCGCCTCCCCGACGGTGGACGTGACCTGGTCGAACAACCTCTCGCTGAACCAGAGCCTGGGCAACGACACCCGCGCCAACCTGACGCTGGATCACACCCGCAACACTCCGGCTCGCAGCGATCGCCAGGAACGTCTGACGGCAACCTTCGACGTGACCCGGAGCCTCGGCTGGGGCAACCTCAAGCTGCAGGCGACGCGGCTGTTCAACCTGGCCATCCCCGGGAACGCGACGCCGGCCCAGCAGAAGGCGGCGATCGCCTCCCTGGGCTACGTCGACAAGGTCCCGGAACTCACCCTGACGACCAACCCGCTGCTGGACGCCTGGCAACCGCTGACGCTCTCGGCCCAGCTCGGACGCTACGTCGAGGATGGCGCCTACGATCCGGCGGCCACCGAGACCGATCTGAACCCGGCGAAGCGCCTGGAGCCCATCACGCGCGCCAAGCTCCAGGGAGAACTGTCGGGCAAGCCGCTCGACCTCGGATTGCTCGGCGCGAAGCTCAACTTCGGCTCGACGGGCTACGAACAGCGCTTCTACTCGACGGGTGACAGCGAGTACCGTCTGACGGGCCAGGTGGCCCTCAATACCGACTGGGAGCGCACCCTCAACACGAGCTTCACCTACCGGCGGGACTACACCCCGCCCCTGGCAGGACAGGAAACCCCCGCTGGCAAGACGCCGCCAGCCCCGTTCGCCCTGTTCGGATCCGGCACGAACGCCAGCCCATTCAAACAGTTCGAGAGCCTGAGCCTGTCCCGGCAGCACCTGCTGAACGCCAGCGTGAATGCGGGCTTCCAGGATGCCTTTTCCTGGAACAACAGTACGGGCTACAACTTCGAGATCGAGCGCTTCCTGCCCTACAGCACCGGCGTGACCTTCCGACCCAACCGACAGGTGAACCTCACGCTCAACACGGGCTACGTCTTCAAGGACCAGCCGAATCTCGAGTTTGGCACCGGCAAGTGGCAAGACCTCAACGCGACGCTGCGCGTGCAGTCCAACGAGGGCGGCTTCGGGGGAACCTTCGGCAAGGACCAGATCGTGCCAGGCTGGTCCCTGGACACGACGGCCGTCTACTCCATCGATGGCAGCGAATGGCGAGGGTTCTCCAACCGGATCATGGGGGAGACGGGCTCGTCCTGGCAGGACCACTGGGCCTTCTCCACCGAGGGCGCCTACAACGTCACGAACAAGCGATACGAGGTGTTGACGGTGGGTCTCCACAAGGACCTGCATGACTTCATCCTGTCGTTCCAGTACAACCTGCGACTGGAGTCCTACACCGTGAACCTGGCGACGATCGCCTTCCCGACCAACCTGTTCAATCTCTCGAACAAGAGCTTCGGAGGGGTCGGGGACCCGTCACAGGGCCTGGGTGGACTCGGCATGAACCCGCTCTCGTCGGGATTCGGCGGATTGGGAGGCTTCCAGTGACCCTCGGACCCCTCGGACGCAACCTCACGATGTGCACACTCGTCGCCGCCATGGCCCCCCCCCTGCCCGGCTGCGCCAACAGTGCCACGCTGGCTGCGCTCGAACCCGTCATGCGGGTGGAGGTTCGCTTCAAGAAACCTCTGTCCACGGCCAGCACGCGGGTCCGGTACCACATCGTCTTCAACACGGCCACGGCGG
>JBEIFE010000088.1:0-6728 GCA_040382575.1 Candidatus Sericytochromatia bacterium | reverse complement strand
CGGCGATGGAACCGAAGGCCCCGTGACGCGCAAACTCCGCGATCTGTATTTCTCCGCCGTGCGGGGCAATCTACCTCGCTATTCCCACTGGGTGAAGCCCGTGTACGGTAAGCAACTCACCGGGACCGTCGCTGCGGAGCCCACGATCCAGATCGGCTGAAGTCAGGTCACCAGATACCACCGAGCGCCCGGGTCCCGAGGGATCCGGGCGCTTTTGCGTCAGACCTGGGTTAACCGTCTCGATAATGTTTCTGGAGGGAATCATGACCTTCGAGGCGCAAGTCGCCGGGAGTGTCGGCGATAACCTTTACAGCATGTGAACGCCCGCCAGGGCATTCGGGGGAAGAGGACGACGATGTTTCACGTCAAGCCTTGGGGTTACTGGGCCAGCCTGATAGCCATCTCGCTTGCCACGGGCTGCGGCCGCGTGGTGACGGCCCCTATCCAGGCCGATCCCGGACCGACCGGCGGTATCGGACAGGTGACGCAGTTGCCCACGGGCACCGTGACGGGACGCATCGTGAATGCACGGACAAGGCTCGGTCTGGCCGGCGTGCAGGTACTGCTGCTGGGGGCTGCCGCAAGCGCCAACCGCTCCACCCTGACCAATGGCGCCGGTGAGTTCACGCTCACGCAGGTTCCCGCCACCAAGCAGAAGCTCGCGCTTTACAAGCCCGGGTACACTTTCCTGGCCTCGAATGGCGATGTGGTGGTGGATGTCATCGCCGGCTCGACCGTGACCACGGCGGACATTCCCCTGACCGAGGGCGTGGACGCGCTCCCGAACGCCTTCCTGACCTCGTTCAACAACGTGCGTCTACCGCGTTACCTGGCGTTCGACCGTAACAACAACTGGGTCTACACCGTCGCCAAGACCAACTTCCAGTTCGGCTCGCTCCAGACGCCCAAGGAACTCTGGGAAATCAAGCGCTTCGATACGAAGGGCGGCCTGGTCAAGAGTTTCGGCGCCGAGCTCAATTTCTTCGTCAACGAGGCGCAGCACATCTTCGAGCCCGCCGGTATGACCTGCGAGCCCGGTGGCAACGTGCTCCTCTGCGACCCGGTCGGCATCCTGTCGCCGGCCAACCCGATCAAGCGCTACAACCTCCAGGGTGACCTGGTGCTGCCCGTCCGGGGCACGGATCCCTTCCCCGGTGCAGACAAGCCCCTCGACATCCAGGCGCTGCGCGATGGTTTCGCCGTCGTGACCCGCCAGGGCAAGCTGATGGTGTTCAACTCGAGCGCACAACTCGTGCGTCAGATTCCGGTCTCGGCCTCGGTCGCGGCGATCGCCTCGGATGCGAATGACAATCTCTACGTCGTCGATGCAGGCTCGCAGACGGCCGTCATCAAGAAGTACGACCTTCAGAGCGCCACGCCGGACCGCCCGGTCCTGTACTTCGGCACCCTCCGTGGCCGCGGACAGAACCAGTTCGAGAACCCGACGGATATTGCCGTCGACAACCGGAATGGCGATTTCTACGTGGTCGATTCGGGCAACAACCGGGTCATCCGCTACAGCAGCCAGGGCACGTATCTTTCAGAGTTCGGTGGCATGGGTCCGGCCCCCGGCCAGTTCAACCAACCGACGGGACTCGCGATCGATTCGGACGGCAACGTCTACGTGAGCGACACCCAGAACAACCGGATCCAGAAGTTCTCGCCTTCCCCGATCCGCCAGCCCGGTCAGAATCGCTGAGACAGCGCCCCTCAGGTCGAGCCCCCCGTGATGTTCACGGGGGGCTCGAAGCCTGTTTTCCTGCCGGAGGTTCGATCTCCGTATCCGGGCAATCACACTCAAGTTTCGGCGGATACGACCGACCTGTTCAATAACCCATAAGGTTTTGTTAAAACTTGGTAAATTCGCTTGTCTCCTCGTGTCCACGGTGCGACCATCGTTATCGAAGAGTTAAGTTGAGCCCCAGGCTTTCTTAACCTTGCACCGTCTGGCAGGATCCAAAGGAGATCATCCGTGAAAAAGTCGTCGCTGGTCAGCATCGCGCTCCTCAGCGCCACCCTCGCAGGCTGCGGTCTGTCGCCCCTGGGCGCCACGCTGGCTCCTTCCACCGGCAAGAGCAGCACGATGGTCGCGGACGGTAACGGCGAGCTTCGTCGCTTCGGATATCGCTTCGTCAACCGCGCCGTCTCACCGATCTTCAACATCCCCGGCGTTTCCACCCGTGCACGTCCCGCCCGCGTCGACCTCCGCGAGACGGGCAAGGTCAGCCCCGTCTACGACCAGGGCAGCCTCGGATCGTGCACGGCCTTCGCGATGGGCAAGGGCCTGCGCGAGACCCTCAACAACCTGGCAGGTAACCCCAGCCCCTCGCTGAGCGCCCTTTACCTCTACTACAAGGAGCGTGAAGCCCGCGGGACCATCAACGAGGATTCCGGCGCCCTGATGATCGACGGGATGGACGCGCTCAAGAAGCACGGCGACTGTCTCGACTCGACGATTCCCTACAACCCCGCCAAGTTCGCGGTGAAGCCCAGCGCGGCAGCCGACAAGGAAGCAGCCGAGCAGAAGATCTCGAGTTACAAGCTGCACGTCGGTCTCGATGCCCTCAAGGCCGAACTGGCTGCTGGCCACCCCGCCGTCTTCGGGTTCATGGTCTACCGCAGCTTCATGTCGCCGGTCGTGGCGCGCACCGGAAAGATGCCGATGCCCCGCCCCTCGGAGAACATCATCGGTGGTCATGCCGTCTTCATCGTGGGCTATGACGATGCCCAGAAGTCGCTCATCATCAAGAACAGCTGGGGCACCAAGTGGGGTGACAAGGGCTACTTCTACATGCCCTACGACTACGTGACGCCCGATCGCGCCGACGCGATCTACACCGGCGAGATCTAGATCGCGGACAGTCGAGGATGGCCCTCCCGGTACGGGGAGGGCCTTCCGGCTCAGTAGCCTCGCGCCCCCGAATCAGCCGAGGCGAATGTCAGGTCAGGAAGGCCAGAGGCGCGAGGGGACGCTGCAACGTGTGCAGATCGAGCCCTGCCCGGAGTGCTGCGAGTACACCGGCTGCCTCGAGATAACCGGATACGCGAAAGATCCCCCCGGGAAACGCACCGAGGTCCGGGCCGTTCACCCGCACGGGAGAATCGACGGCCACGACGGGAATGCCGCGCTCGAAACAGGCAAGGACGGCAGGCCCCCCGAGGCATCCGGACGGGACCACCAGGGCATCGAGAGCCTCGACATGCAAAGCACCTGGAGACCCTGGCGCCACCGGTGCCGGGCAGGTGCCGAGCCCCTGCAGGATGCACGGGAGGTAGGTGTGACCGACGTGTTCCGCCGCGACCCGGGGATCGACCCGTTCGGCGCCCGAAGGGCCCTCGTAGGGAGCGTGCGCGGCGGGAACACCCAATCCGAGGGTCAAGACTCGGCTTATCAGGGCTTCAAGGCCCCCGATGGGATCTGCCCCCTGCCCGGAAAGATAAGCCTCGACGGCAGCCTGTTCCAGCTCGGGCATCCGCGTGACGACGGCGATCGCATCGGCTCCGCGCTCCAGCAAGCTCCGGGCCCCCTCGAGGAGGGCACCGGGGTCAGGGAGCTCCCCCCAGCTCGAACCCGAAGATTGCCATGAGATTTGCGCACCGACCGGGCGCGGGGTCCAGGCCGCCCCCACCATGCGGACTCCGTGGACTGCCCGGACCGCATCGGCAGCCGTCAGCAGATGCGCGACGGCTTCCCGATCCGCTTCCAGGGCGCGGTCCAGCAGCAAGCCCACCCGACGCGGACGCGGAGGAGTGAGTGCGCATCGACCGAGCATGAAGGTGTCGAGCAGCCCTCCCTCGACATACCAGCAGGCGCCCCCCCCCGAGAACAGGCTGGCTGCGTTGACGACGTTGGGATGAACAAGCAGGCGCTCCGTGAGGGTCGCGAAGAGCTTGACGACCGGACCGGCATCCCCGGCAAAGCCCCCGACCTCGGCGCCCACCCCCGTCGGGATCACGAGCGCGACGTTCATGGCTGGGGCCGGCGCCAGACGGCGCCCTCGATACGACAGACCGAGGCATCGATACGCACGACGGCCCATCGGAGAGGCACACCGCCCCAGAGGGCCTCCAGGCGCATCTGGATGGACGCGGGACCTTCCGCAAGACACGCGCGTTCGAGGTCGGCCGAGGCTGGCTCGACGGGACCCGGGGGAAGCGCATCGATGAGAAGCGTCATGGCTGGAAGGACATCGTGCGGGGAAAGCGATCAAGCACCGACCCGGGAGGCCTTGCCCTTGGGGGGGCCCTGGATCCCGAGGTATCGATTGATGTGGTTGCGGATGCGAAGCGCGGCCTGCGAGTGGAGCTGACAGACCCGGGACTCGGATACCCCGAGCACGAGACCGATCTCCTTGAGAGTCAGCTGTTCCTTGTAGTAGAGAGCAAGTACCTGCTTCTCACGCTCGGGCAGGGAGTCGATGGCGATCGCCAGCTGCTCCTGCATCTCCTTTTCCTCGAGCTGGGCCAGCGGCCCGGGTCGCTCATCCGTCATGGTGTCGATCCAGGACACCGCACCGCCCTCGTCCTGGCCACCAACCATCTCGTCCAGGGAAAGGAACGAGGCCGTTGCGGAACCCATGTAGTCGGTCAGCTCAGAAGGAGCCACCCCCATGGCATCGGCGATTTCCTGTTCACTCGGATGCCGCCCGAGCGAGGCCTCGAGTTGAGCGATCTGATGACCGATCTCACGGGCACGAGAACGGACCGAGCGCGGGACCCAGTCCTGGCTCCGCAACTCGTCGAGGATGGCACCCCGGATCCGCGTGATGGCATAGGTCTCGAATTTGACGCCTCGGTCGGGCGCATAGCGCTCGATGGCATGAATCAGCCCGATGATGCCATATCCCGCAAGGTCATCCTGATCGATGGTCTGCGGAAGGGTGACGGCCAGACGACCGACGACGTAACGAACCAGGGGCGCGTACGCAAGGATGAGAGCCTCGCGACTGGCGCGGTCCCCGTGGGAGGTGTACTGCTTCCACAGGGCGCTGTGGTCTTGTCCGGCCATTCGTCCTCCGCGACCCTGGCATTATACCCCGCGCGGCTCAGTCCTCGCGCTTGATGGCCTGCTTCGCCATCTGGAGGATCGCACGCTGCGAACTGGCCAGATCCATCTCCCCACTCGCAGGTTCCTTGGATTCGGAGCGAGCACCACCGATCCCGGCAATCCACGCATCCAGTCGTCTGGTGCGCCGCCCCTTTCGCGAACCGGAGGCTCCATCCATGTAGCTGAAACACACCCCGACGAAGAGTCCTATGGCGAAGGCGAGAGCCGCACGCACCAGGGCTGTCAGCTCAGAAACACCTGCAAACATCGCGATCTCGAAGACGAGTAACCCGGCAATGACGGCCAGGATCACACCCCAGTTTCGCTTCACGAGGCACCACCGTTCGGACTTGCACCACTTCCCTGGCGAGTTCTGGCCATCGCGGCATCGCGCTGACGCGCGAAGACGTAACGAACGATGGAGCTCCGGGTGCCCTCGTCGAGATCGATGAACTGGAGACCGACGTGTTGCACGAGTTGCTGGCGCATCATGCTCGGGCTCACGCGCTGCACACGTCCGTAGATGACGAGAGGACCGGAATCGGGAAAATCGACGGCCATGGCGACCAGCGTTCCGACGGGCAGACTCTCGCTCGTACGGAGGGCGCATCCCCCACCCGAGATATCGAGCATCATGGCACCCAGCTTGGAGGGGCCATCGAGACCGTCCGGAATCTCGAGAATCTTGAGTGCGGCGGGCAAGCCCGCCACCACGCGGACGAAGTCACGACGTTGAATGCGACGCACTTCCTCGGTCGGTGGAATCTCCAGCACGATGGCCGCATCGTCTTGCCGTACCACGGGACACGTGGCACTGTAGACGGCATCCGTGCGCACCACGTTGATGTCGAGCTGCTCGACCTCCACCGGGATCCGGATGTGATGCCGCTCGGGCCAGGAAATCAGGAACTGGCTACGTGAAAGCTCCAGAATGCGCGCCACGCAGGTGACGGAGCGCTGGCGCGCCCTCACCACGACCTGGATCGTTTCCCCGACGATGAAATCGATCTTCACGACTCAGCCCCTGCTCACGCTGCCAGCTGGATCACACCGAGCGACCGGACCTCGGTCTGCGCCGGAACGACCTCGTTGTACGACATGACCATCACGGTGGGGAACTTGCGCTCGATCAGACGCCGGAAGACCAGTCGGACCTTGGACGAGCAGAGGATGACGGGCTGCCCACCCTGCCCCATGACGCGCTCCATCACCTCGGAAACGCCACGCAGCAACCGAGTCGCGATTCCAGGCTCAAGTGCCACGTAGGCCCCCTGATCCGTCATCTGGATGGCACCCGAAAGCGTCTGCTCCAGTGCCGGATCGATCGTGATGACGGCGAGTGCCCCATCCGGGCCAAGGGCTTCCCGGGTGATGGCCCGGGCGAGAGATGCGCGGGCATGCTCGGTCAATACGTCGAGATCCTTCGTCAAACGCGCGTGGGTGGCGAGCGCTTCGAGAATGGGAAGCAGATCGCGTACCGAGACCTGATCGCGAAGGAGATTCTGGAGGATCTGCTGGAGGTCGCCCACCCCCAGGAGGTCGGGGACGAGTTCCCCGACGACGGCTGGAGCATCCTGCTTGACGTTGTCGAGCAGCGACTGCACGTCCTGACGCGTCAGGATCTCGGGGGCATGCGCCTTGATCACCTCCGTCAGATGCGTGGCGATCACGCTCGATGCAT
>JBEIFE010000087.1:0-6743 GCA_040382575.1 Candidatus Sericytochromatia bacterium | reverse complement strand
TGACCAGCGTGGAGAGTCTCGTGGGGCGTCCGGTGGCCCTCGAGGAGGTCAAGCGCGATCTGGTGATCGCCTTCGCGGAGGTTTTCTCGCGCAAGGCGATCGCCGGAGATGTCTCGCTTGCCCCTCTATTCCCTTACCCGGAACGGGGAACTGGATTCGTTTCAGGTTTACCTTCAAGTTGAGATTGAGTCTCAGACTCGGTCTGATGCCTGTATCCGGTCGTGGGCAGCTTGGTAAGCGGCTGACTGGCTGGCTCGTTCGAGTTCCCGGACGAAATGGTCGCGCCGCCTGCGCGCCTCCTCGGATCCACGATCGATCTGTTTCCCGCGGATGAACGAGTCCTGGGTGTGAGCCCAGCCCAGGATCCAGGCCGTGAAGCGACCGAACTTTCCACGTCCACGGTTCGAGGGAGGTGAAGCGATCTCGCCGGTTCGCGGCACTTCCGTCACCGTACGCGTGAACTGATCGCGAACAAGGCTGCCCAGCCAGGCTCCCCGGACCTGTGACATGTTGCGACTCGTCGTCGAATCACTGCTTCGCGTGAACATCTCGATGCTCCTCGCCACCCGTTCCCCGATGTCAGGTTTATCGATGGCGATGCGTGCATCGTTCTTAAGGCCTGTACAAGGCGAGGTGAATCTTGGGTGTCAGCGGATCGAAATGCTCTGCGCGCGCCGGAGTTCGGTGAAAACGTGGCGACAGATGAGAGTCGACAGGTGGGTATCCATGTTCATGAATCTCCCGCCCACGCCATCAGCGTCCTGGCGGATCGCTTCCACCTCTACACGATAGCGTCGCGGGCCCACGGGAAGGTTCACGTAGATGGGACCCGTGATCAGTCGCGCCGTCACTTCTGGAACGGAGATGCGGATCCCGCCCGTCGACATGTCTTTCAGGCGGCCGTTGAATACGCCCGTGGAGTGTTTCATCTCGATCTCGACGGGCACGTCCATGGACACGCGACGGTTCTGCCGCTTTTCCCGGGGGTCCATACGCCGCACGCTGACTTCGCGGGTCAGTTCGTCGAGCCGGGGCATGCGGATTTCCGTCGGGGGTAAATGTTCTGGGTTTGCCACGGGCTATCTCCAATCGGTGCGACGGTAGGCGCGAGGGTCAGGCATCGGCCAGGGGATCGTCGGTGAAGCGCGGGATCGTCAGCTTCCCATCGACTGCCAGGGCTCTCGCGCGGATCGATTCCCAGGACCCGATCACGACGCTGCGTCCGACCTGAGCGCGACCATCGACTGGCCGACCATCGAGCTGTTCACAGAGTTCGCGCATCATGTGGTCCCCCAGCGTGATCAGGTCGAGCCACGCAACCCGGATTTCCATCTGCACCACCCCCCCCGTATTGGACTGGAAGCCCACGTACACGTGAGACGTGTCCTGGATGAATGCTTCGAGCATCCGTCCCGTTCCCAGCGGAACGACGTGGGAGCGTGATCCGGCAGATGCCCCGTCCTGTTCGACTTCCTCGACGATTCCCTCGATGGCCCCCAGCAGACCTGACCGGGACCCGGGCCGGGAATCCACACCCAGCGGGACCTCGGGGAGAGTCAACACGATCCCGCATACCCGGATGAGCAGTGTCACCCGGATCGTTCCGGGTCGGGACCTCGTCGTCTCCAGGGCCTCCCAGTCGAGGCTGGCCGGAATCGTGATCGCTGATAGCGAGATGGATGAGGTGCCCTCGAATTCCGGCAATCTAGCCTCCTCGTCGGGCCGTATCCTCGATTCTTTTACCCGGAGGATCTACCGGTGATGCTCCGGGGCTCGTGGCCAGATGAGGATCGATCTCGGGGCGATCGCCATCCACGGTGATTTTTCGCGTCTCCCCCGCGGCCAGCGAGGGGATGACGACCTCGCGGACCGTGCCATCGTCGCCCCGGATCTGGATGCGGTGGACTCCGGGTGCCAGATTTCCGTAGCTCCACGGTGATCCGGTGCGGACGCGTCCCGGCCACCTGCCGTCCAGGGTCAGGGACCACGTGGGGCCCCGGGTCGTCGATTGCACCCGCAGGTCGATGCGGGCGGCTTGCGGATGGACGGGCTGGAGCGCCTGAAAGCAAGCTCGGGCCTGGCGCCATGCTTCCTCGTCCGTCCTCACGGGGGGCAACTGGGCGATGACGGAGGGACATGGCGGATGGATGAGGACCAGCTCGCTGCCTGCCCGGACCGCTGGAAGGATCGAGGGGGTGGCCTCATCTTCGCTACAGGCGAGTTCCCTGGCGAGGCGCCGAGCGAGGTCCTCACCGGCCAGACTCCGCGGATAATGGCGAAACTCGGTCAGGCCGTTTCCATGTGCGAGTCGCAGATACCGGAACGTGGGACGGAGGGTGGATAGCCGGATCCGGTCCAGGTCAGCCGGTGTTGAATCGGGGCCACGGGTCAGGATGGCCTCCCCGCCCGCTATCGTGATGTACTGCTTTAGCAGTTCAGCGACGCGATGACTCATCAATGACTTGCTTCTGATGTTCGGGTCGAGACTTTCGGGGCCACCAGCCGGGTCCAGGATGATACGGGTTCCGGTCGGGAGAGCCGTCGATTCCGGGGTCACCACGAGTCGCATGAAAGCGGTCGCAGAGTGGACGGAGAACCGGGTCGGCACGAGCCCGGGGCCTTCCAGGCGGAGGGTACCCGGACGACGGATGCGGGGCGGAAACCACCAGGCACCGTTTCGATCCGTCACGGCCGGCGAGACCTCGGGGGCCCCCTCGGGGAAAATGGAAAGACCTGGAAGAGGCGAACCACTGGCGTCTCTCGCCCAGCCGACGAGCCCCGCCCAGGGTCTGCTGGCTCCTACCCAGCGACCACGCAAGGTCCCGGCCCGGACCGTCACCTGCGGGTTGCGTCCGGCAGGCATCAGCCAGGTCCCTGCCCAACCCGCCTCGCACGATCTCGTCGCGTCGAAGGTCCAGCCATCTTGCGCCTCGAACTGTATGGTCGGTGCCCCGGAAACCGGAAAGCCGAGCCGGTCGAGTACGCGCACCTCGAGAGGAAGCGGCCCTTCGGCAGGCCGTCCCGCGAAAGGAGAGCGGACCTCGATTCGGGCGGGTGGACGCGAAACTCGCCATTCGAACTGGCGCGGCACGGCCGTTCTCCCGGCGACGTTCCGCCCCGAGATCGCGACAAGGTGGACACCCTGAGCCAGGGCGCGTCCCGGATAACCTCGGACTTCACCGGCAGCGAGGTCCACGAGGGTGGCCACCGGGTCTCCATCGACGGTCATGACCACGCTGCCTCGATCCAGGGTGGCTCCGGTGGTCCGTACGCGGGTCATCAGGACGGGGCGTTCGTCGGGGCACCCGGGGACCTCGGAGGGAATCTCGAATACCGGTACCCCGGGTGCAAGATAACGCGCGATTCCCCGGGCATAGGCGAGAGCTTCCAGGCGAGGCCCTTCCGGGGTCCGCAGACGTGACTCGGTGAAGGGGTGCGTGAGATAGGAGGCCTCGCCCAGGACGGCGGGGACGTGGCAATGGCGGAGGACGGCATAAAACCCCGGGCTCAAACGCTGGTGAGTCAGGCCCAGGGCATCGGCAAGGCTACCGTGGAGGCTTTCCGCGGCCTCGCGAGAGGGCCCGGGATCGTCGATCCGGTAGTAGGTTTCCGTCTGACTGCGCGGTGCCGAGGGGTCCATGGAGGCGTTGTGGTGGATGCTGACAAACAGATCCGCCGAGGCCCGGTTTGCGATCATCGCCCTGGCCTCGAGATCGGCAGCCAGAGGTGATCCCGGAGCTGCCACTCCCGTATCGCTCTCGCGGGTGAGCAGGACATGGGCTCCTGTTTCCCTCAGGAGCCTTGCGGTCTCGAGGGCGACGGCCAGATTGACGTCCTTCTCGAGCAGGCCTGCCGGCCCCTGGGTGCCGGTCTCGCGGCCACCGTGTCCCGGATCCAGGACGACGGTGGTGCCCGTCAGTCCTCGCCCCGTCGGGGGCCAGTCCGGAAGCGTGGTCGCGATATATCCCCCGTCGTCGCGCAGCGGGATCCCCGTGAAGGGCAAAGGCTCCGCGACCCCGCGGGGCGCGATCGCTTGGCCTGCAAGCACGACCAGCAGCGCGGCCCACCCCCGGGAAAACCGCACGACGTCACCAGCGACCGGGGTGCACCACCCCGTAGAAGCACTTCAGATAATGCGTTTCGGGTGCCGCGAGCAGGACGGGGTGGTCCGGGCCGGCGCCGCGCCAGTCGATCTGCTGCAGGCGGCGGCCCGTGTCGAGTGACGCTTCCAGGATCAGGTCTCGGAAGGTCGTCTCGTCGAGGTGATGGGAGCAGGAAGCACTCACGAGGATCCCGCCCGGTGCCAGCATCCGGATCGCGCGCAGGTTGATTTCTTTGTATCCGCGCACGGCGCCCGGGATGGATGCCTTTGACTTGGTGAAGGCAGGTGGGTCGAGCACGATGAGGTCGAACTGCTCGCCTTCGCGTTCGGCTTCCCGGAGCCAGTCGAAGGCATTGGCGGCCACCCAGCTGCAACGTTCCTCGACCCCGTTGAGCCGTGCATTGCGCTTCCCCAGGGCGATCGCCGACTCCGAGATATCCACGCTGACCACCTCGCGCGCGCCACCGACGGCAGCCGCGATGGAAAAGCCGCCCGAGTAGCTGAAGGTGTTCAGCACGCGCTTGCCTGCCGACAGGCGCTGGACCTGCCAGCGATTGGGGCGCTGATCCAGGAAGAATCCCGTCTTCTGACCGCCCACCAGATCGACGTGTAGCCGGTAGTCGCCCTCACGGATGATCAACTCGGGGTCAGGCATTTCGCCGCTCAGCAGCCCGGAGCGCTGTTCAAGGCCCTCGAGTTCCCGTACGGGAACGTCCGACCGCTCGTAGATGCCCCGTGGCGAGAAGCGCTCTTTGAGCAGATCCACCCACATGTCCATGCGGTCGGCCACTCCCCGCGAGACGGCCTGGATGACCAGCCAGTCTCCATAACGGTCAACCACCAGTCCCGGCAGTCCGTCGGCCTCGGCGTGAACGAGCCGCATCGCATCGGTGTCCCGGATGGTGGCGGCCCGGAGGGCCAGTGCTTCGTCGAGGCGAGCAGCCCAGAAGGCGCGGTCGAGGACACGGCCCCGTTCGCGACTCACGATGCGGAGAAGCAGGTTGCTGTGGGGGTTGCACAGGCCGATGCCCAGGAACTTGCCCCGGGCGTCACGGACCTCGACGAGCGCCCCCGCCGTTTCGGCGGGAGGAACCTCGATCACCTCACCGGCGAAGATCCAGGGATGCCCTGCCCGGACTCGCTCGTCACGATGACGTTTCAGCTGGACAACGGGATACTCGGCCATGGGGTCATTCCTCCAGTCCAGCCATCACCAGACCGACGGGGATCCGCGGCTGGATCCGCCAGGGGGGCGCAGGGGTCCGGTTGCTCAGGTCGACGGGGCGCGGAGGCGCCACCAGCAGGGCATGCGAGAATCGCTCCGAGGCGAGTCCCACCCACACCTCGTGCAGGTCGTCCGCGAGGGCGACTGGTGGCCCATCGAGGGAGCCGAGCGTCGGGTCCACGGTATGGGCTCCGGCCAGCACCCAGGCCCGGGGCCAGGCTTTCGCTCCGAGCCATACCAGGTTGCCGCTGCCGGCCGGAGCATGCAGCGTCAGGCCGTTCTCGAGAGTCGAGACGTCGGGTGCTTCACCTTCCAGACGGATCTCGACCCAGCCTTGCCCTACCGGTGGCTCGGTCTGAGGAATCTGGAGCAAGCGATGCGGCACCTCCACGCGCAGGCTCGGCTCTTCGAGGTCCGTGAAGACGGCCGGCATGGACATGGGTGCGGCGGGAGCTCCGTTCGACTCGAGGTGACCGACCAGCTCACGGTATGCCTCGAGGCGCTCACCCCCGGCAAGCACGAGGAGTTCATGTCCGGTCAGCAACTCCTGCAAGCTGAGCGCGAATGCCGTATCCGTCAGGATCCACATCCGGTGCTCAACCCCGTCCGGACCCGTGACAACCATGTCAGGTTCCACGTCCAGGCTGACTTCCAGCAGGGCTTCTGCGATCACCTGGTCCGGGTCGGAATAGCCCACGAGGGGCATCCCGGCATGGTGCTGGGCAGCCTTGAAGTGATGGAGGTGTTCCGCTTGCCGGCTCGGGTCGGCCGTTTCGAGGAACCGCAAAGGTGCATCTGCCCCGACCGGTACGCGTGCCATGAAGGCTCGGTACGGGGGAGATGGGCCTTCTTGCTGCTCGAGCAGGTAGATGGCCGGCCGTGGGTCACGCCAGAGGACCCCCTCGCGCAACCAGTCGTGCCAGGTCTCGGACGTCTTCGAGCCGCCCTGGACACCTGCAGCATCCGGCGGAGCCTGCTCCAGGCGGATGGCATTGAAGGGATCGCGCAGGTGAAGGCGCACGGTGTCGGCAGCCGTGAGGCGATCGCGGTCCCATGCCAGACGGGAGCCGAGGGAATCCCGGTATCGGGGGGCGAATCGGTGGCCACGCAGCGGATAAAGTGGGATCATCAAGCTACACCTACCACGCTGCAGGTGCCCCTGCAACCGAGCCTGACGGAACCTGGAGCCCCCATGAGCAAAACCGAACCCCCTGCCGACGTGACCACTTTCGATGCCTTCGGCCTTCCCGCAACCGTCCTGGGCGCGCTGGCGCGACGAGGAATCCGCGTTCCCACCTCGATCCAGGCGATGA
This sequence comes from Candidatus Sericytochromatia bacterium, assembly GCA_040382575.1. GTDB lineage: Bacteria > Cyanobacteriota > Sericytochromatia > S15B-MN24 > UBA4093 > JAYKJE01. The sequence continues at coordinate 103 of JBEIFE010000087.1, read as the reverse complement.
CCATTCCTGTCGTCGGCCAGGGACGCGATCTCATCGTTCAGGCCGCGACCGGAAGTGGGAAGACCCTGGCCTTCGGCCTACCCCTGCTGGTTCGCGAGCCTGC
>JBEIFE010000086.1:0-6744 GCA_040382575.1 Candidatus Sericytochromatia bacterium | reverse complement strand
GACCCTGGCAGCCGTCTTCTTCGACCTGAATCAGTTGCCCTACGGAGCCGCGCAGGTCGAGCCAGACGGCACCCTGAAGATGGCGCCCGAGGTCTTCTTCATGGTCAAGGACTACCAGCAGAAGACAGGAAGATATCCGACTCTGGCCGTGGCTTTCAAGCGGCCCGACCTGGGGAAGGTCGAGGTCGTGAAGGCCGAGATCCATGAACTGCCCGAGTTACCCGTGATCGATCCGAGGCAGGGCAACGTCCTCCTGAGGCCCGAGATGTTCAAGACGGGCCAGGAACTCGACCTGGTCGTCATCAGCGAGGAGTACTCGTCCTCTTTCGAGCAGTACAAGCGTGACCAGGGCCTGATGGGACCCGTATATGGCGGAGGACAGGAAATCAAGCCACTGCCCCCTGCTGCGCAGGCGGCTCAGCAGCAACAGCAACAGGCCCGGACGATTCTCCTCAAGTGGGTCCGCCCCGGGCTCCAGGCGAACGCCATCAAGCACGTGGTCATCAGCCGCTACCTCGCCCCGTTGGACGCCCAGGCGATCGTCTCGGTCAGCGACCAGAGCATCGCCTTCCGTCCCGAGTTCATCTTCGGGATGGCCGTGGCGCGCAAGCGGCTTCTGAACAACCAAGAGTTCCCCTGGGTTCGCGTGGTGTACATGGACGGCAACGCCCTGAAGGCCTGGAAGTGGCGGCTCAAGCAGGGACCGGCATGGTTCCCGCAACTGGACGCCTTCACCGGGCCCATGCCGCTCGTACCGGGCGGAAAACTCCCTCCCGAAGCGCCCTGGATGATGCCCAATTTCAGGTGGCCTTCCTTCGAGATCCTGGGCTCCAGCCCGGTCATCGAGGCTTCCCAGATCGAATCGACCGATCCCGTACCCGTCAACGAGGATGCGCTGAAGCAGGAACTCGAGTCATCGAACCTGCGCAATCCCTGAGCCCCGAATGGACCTGCAGATCATCGTAGGGATCGCGGCGATCGCCCTGCTGGCAGGACTGGGTGTAGCTCTGAATCGAGCCGCACCCGGTTCTCGTCGCAAGGGCGAATTCGGTCCGGAAACCGGAGCACCGCGCTCGACCGGTGTCCAGTCCCGTCAGGCCGTGTACCCTTGCCAGGCGTGCGGTGTCCTGACGCATGAACTCACGCGGGTACGAGAACGGCAGACGGGAAAGGTTCTGGGCATCTATTGCCGCCCTTGTAGCGAGATCTATCGACCCTGAACGGGGCATTTAATCCAGTTTTGACACCTCTCCATCGTGGATCGAAGAATCTCCGAGCGTGCCGGGGGGACATATAGTAAGAAATCTGCGCGTAGCGACCCGGACGGGAGACGTTGCGTTGCGTTTCGTTCCATATGATGGAAGGGAGCTCCTGATGATGCTTAGCCCGCGACGTGCTCTGACCCTCGGTCTGTCAGGTCTTGTGACCTGGATGGTCATCCAACCTGGACCTGTCCATGCAGGTGAACGCACCTTGAGCCAGGCGACGGTGAGCAACCGCATGGAAACGGACATCCAGGATGGGAAGCTTGTTTCACGAACCGTGAAAAAGCTCCGGAAGCGCGTCGAGGTGGACATCCTGGTACCGGAGAACCGGACCCGCCAGGTCCCCTACACCCGAAATGTTCCGAAAGCCAATCCGTATGCCGATCCGAGGGTGCCGGCTTCAGGCGTGAGGACAGCAGGGGACACGCGCACCGAGGTGGTACTTTCCAGTCAGCACAACGAGGGGATCCTTGCGACGGAGGTGACGGTCTCGACCCGGACCTGGCGCGAGGTCCTTGAAGATGTCTTCATCTTCTCGACGGCTCCGTGGCAGTCTAACTGGAGCGTGGCCAGTTACAAGGTGAACTGGACCGCCTGGGGGGATTCGAACACTGGATTCAATTACCGATCCACAACGCGGGCTCTGATGCACTCGACCATCGATGCCATGAGCGCGGCTGACCGGAACCGGATCCTTGGACCATCCACGTCGATGGTCTTCACCCGTAGCGGTCAGTACGTGGGAACTCTCGACCAGGCCTGGTGGGGCAATCTCGAAACACATTACGGCGAAGGTGGCCAGGTCACGGTCGACAACAAAACCTACAACATCATCGCCTCGTTTCTCTACAGCCCGCTAGCTCTCGACCTGAACCATGATGGCAAGATCAACGTGACTGGCAAGGCAACAGGATTGGCCCGCTATGCGCCTGACGCGGGATTCAATCCCGAAGGGTCGGTGAAGTTCGACCTGCGTGGCCTCGGCAAGCCAGGCCGATACGAATGGATCCAGCCCTCGGGCGATGGCCTTCTGGTCGACGACAGGCAGGGGCGCGTTTCCCGGATCGCAAGAGGTGATGGTAAGGTCTCGGGTCTGGACCTTTTCGGTGGTCACTTCGATGGAAATGGCTTCATCAAGGCTGCTCGCTTGTTCGGCTCGAAGCCGATGGTCGCCAGCCTGTCGATACCATCCGCCTCGCCACGCAAGGGCGGGGTCCTCGCGGGTACCGCCCTCAAGGATCTGAAGGTCTGGATCGACGCCAACCACGACGCGCTGGTGAGTCCCGACGAACTGAAGACCTGCCAGGAACTCGGTATCACCGAACTCGACCTGGGTTACCACCTCGTCGGAGACGCAGCCGAAACCCGCATGGTCTCGACCTTCACCCAGAATGACGAAAAGCAATTGCTGGAAGATGTGTGGTTCGCCGAGGGCCCCACACCCTGATCGCTTGGCTCACCCTGCACCTGCATCCCTGTCGCAACGCAGGACTTGCTGGACAGTACGCTCCCCACGCATGAATTCACCCGCGTGCGGGGACGCCAGACCATACAGGCTCGAGCCATCACCCGCAGATGTTTGGAGAGGTCCACGCAGGAAGACCAAGGCATTTAAACCAGTATTGAAACCTCTCCATCCCGGTCCGTAGATGGTTCGATCGTCCCGGGGATACATGTCACCTCTGGCTGTAACCGTGTCCCTGTGCGGACCTGATGAAGGGATTCCCCCTGATGCTGACCCCACGACGTGCTCTATCCCTTGGCCTATCAGGTCTTGCCACCTTGATCCTGATCTATCCAGTCCCCGTGCAGGCAGGTGAACGAACGCTGAGTCAGGCGACGGTGGACAACCGCCTGGAGACCGAAATCCAAGATGGAAAACTGTTGGCGCGAAACGTCAAGAAGATCCGGAAGCGCGTCGAGGTGGACATCCTGGTACCGGAGACCCGGACCCGCCAGGTCCCCTACACCCGAAATGTTCCGAAAGCCAATCCTTATTCAGCTCCCGGAATACCGGCGGCAGGTGAACGCATTCAGGGCAACATCAAGACGAACGTGACGCTATCCAGCACCCATGACGACACCTTGCACGCCACGACCGTCTCTATCATCACGCAAACGTGGATGGAACCCATCCAGCGACTGTTCGCCCTGTCCAACGCGCAAGGTACCGCTGTCAGCGTCCGCGACTTCGCGTCGCAATGGATGGAATGGGTCACGTCCGCTGCCGGAAGCGGAAACGAACCCGCTCGGGCCCGAACGATGGCCCTCGTTGCGCAATCCGGTGTGGGGGACGTGCCCGTCCCCTCAGGTGTGACGCTTTTCTTCACGGAATCAGGGGAATACGTGGGAGCCCTCGGGGGCACGACGGGCACCATGTTCGGAAACTATTCCTCGAATGCCTGGCTGGTGGCACACTACGGCGAAGGCGGTGTCGTCACGCTTGGCGGCAGGCAATGGGATCTCGTTGCTTCATTTCTGTATGACCCGATCGCCCTCGACCTCAATCACGATGGCCGGATCAACGTGACTGGCAAGGCGACGGGTGCCGCCCGTTTTCTGGAAAACATGGCCTTCAATCCTGAAGGCTCGGTGACTTTCGACCTTCGCGGAATCGGAAAAGCTGGACGATTCGAGTGGCTACAACCGACTGGAGACGGCTTGCTGGTCGATGATCGGGGGGGGAAGGTCTCGAAGATCGCCCGAAAATCTGGCGAGATCTCGGGGCTGAACCTTTTCGATGGCCATTTTGATGGCAACGGTTTCCAGAAACTGGCGCGGCTCTTCGCTCCCCCCACCCGTCTGGCCAGTGCTGCCTCGGGGCAGGTGTGGCCACGCAAACCGATTCTTTCGGGAGCCGCACTGCGGGACCTCAAGGTCTGGATCGACTCGAATCACGACGCCCGCGTCACCCCCGATGAGCTGAAAACCTGTCAGGACCTGGGCATCACGGAAATCGACACGGCCTATCACCTCGTGGGGGACAAGCGGGAGTTGCGTCAGATCTCGACCTTCACGCAGGACGGCGTGAAGCACCTCATGGAAGATGTATGGTTCGCCGAGGGTCCCAGACCATGATCGCTTGACCCACACCGGCATGGCTCCTAGCATGGCAGCGTCGCGCCCGCGCCAGGAGCCTATCATGATCACCCGCCGCCTCGCTGCCCTCGCCCTCGGAATGGTATCGCTGGGAACTACCCAGGTCTGCCTGGCCGGTACCGGGCTCCCCGACCTGCTGTCTGACCTGGCGCCGGGACTCACGGCACGTATCCTCATCCGGTCGGGAGACCCGCTGGCAGATGGGTCGAAGATGGCGCCCCACTGTGACCTGACGGCCGTCTTCCCGGGCGAGACGTCCACCACCGTGATGGTCGGTCACGAGCTGCCGCTGGGTCGGATGGGCTGGGGCGGCCACTTCACGCGCCTCGAACTCGTGGATGGTAAGGTCGTCTCGGGCCGCAAGTGGGTCGGTGGCATGCAGAACAACTGTGCCGGCACCGTGACCCCCTGGGGCACCATCCTGTCGGGCGAAGAGTACCCCGAGGCCTTCTATCCGGGTGACCGCTGGCAACAGCAGAAGCGCTTCCTGACGGAGCGCATCGGCCCGGACCATCCGGGGGCGTCGGTCGGCTGGATCTACGAGATCGGCGTGAAGGGGCTCACGGGGGCTGGACAGCAGTTCCGGCGGACCGGGCTCGGTCATTTCAGTCACGAGAGCGCGGCCGTCATGCCGGACGACCGTACCGTGTACATCACGGAGGACTTCGCCGAGGCATTCCTGTACCGGTTCGTGGCTGACCGCCCGAGAGATCTGTCGTCAGGCAAGCTCACGGCCCTCGATGCAAATGGGCGCCGGTGGATCCCGATCCAGGATCCGCTCAACGCACACATCGAGGCCCGGGAGGGCGGCGCGACCGTGCTCCGGCGCCTCGAAGACATCCAGATCGCTCCCGATGGAACGCTGGCGATCGCCGAGACGGGCTACGTCACCAAGGGCCCGAAGGACACCCTGCAGGGGGTCAACGATCCCTTTGGCCGCATCCGGCGTCTCGATCCGCGTACCTGCGAGCTCACGACGATCGTCGAGGGGGATGGCAAGCGGATGGCCAATCCCGACAACCTCCTTTTCGATGCGCAGGGGCGGTTGCTCGTGTGCGAGGACCAGTTCGACCCCAACATGGCTGCCTTCGGGCGCAACGAGGTCCTGCGCATCGAGAAGGACGGCTCGTTCACGCGCATCGCGGAGATTGCCGGCGGCGAACCCACCGGACCGTCGTGGCTCCCGGGCGGCAAGACGCTCATCCTTTCGATCATGAATGACGACGAGGGCGGGCTCGTGGCGATCGACGGCTTCTGATTCCGCTTAACAGACATTTTTTGCACTTTTGATGGGCCCTTGCGTCGGGTTCTGCTGACGCGACGACATAAGCATGGGGGCAAGCGTGTCTATTGCGGGGGGCCTCATGGGACCGATCGATCTGGTATCCGGCGCCAACTGGCCCAAGGGGGTGCAGGGCCTCACGGTGGATAGCATCCGACCGCACTACAGCTTCCAGCCCTCCGACGAGCAGATGCAGGCGGTCACGGAGCGGCAGTTGCACGGCGCCATGGACGTGTCCGTCAACAATCGCAGCTCAGAGGCCGTCGGGGATGCGCTCGGTCTGTCGAAGGACCTCGTGGAGTACCACACCTGGGTCTTCGAGTACTTCGCGAAGGACGCGGGGGTGGATATCAACGTCCTCGACGTGGACCCCAAATTTTTCGACATCACGAAGCTCGAATCGGCCCAGGCCCGGCTGGATCGCGCGGAGTCTGCAGCCAATCAGGCCGCCGGCGACCTGGCGGCAGCCGAGGCGCGTCGCTGGATGGAAGTGGTGGGCACGGAGCAGGTGATCGTCGGAACCCAGCTCGATGCCGATGGCGTCGAGGTTCCCCTCTACGAAGAGCAGCCCGTGTATGGCATGGTGGGCCCTGATGCCGCAGAGGTCGCAGCAGCCCAGTCGAACCTGGACCGGGCAACCGCGGAGTTCGGCGCCGCCCAGGGCGAGGTCAACCGTCTCCAGGGGGAGATGGATGCCACCGTGGCCTTCAACCAGGATCTGCTGAACCGGCAGAACGGCATTCGCGACAAGATCTTCGTGGGCCTGAACGAGGAAAATCCGGCGAACAAGGGGATCGCGCGCCTGACCTTCGACCTGTTCCGGGCCAACGAGGGCATGCGAAAGTTCCTGAACAACAAGTGGATGAACGAGTTCCAGGAGAAGTTCAAGAAGATCATGAACGGCGAGACGACCTGAAGCGCCCGGCCGGTCAGCCGACGACCTTCTCGAGGCCGACCGGATGCCGCGGCTGGCCGCCTGCCAGGAACGCATCCACGTTGTCGAGCGTGGTCTCGGCGATCGTCGTGAGGGCCTCGACCGTTAAGAAGGCCTGATGCCCGGTGACGACGACGTTCGGGAAGGTCAGGAGGCGCGCGAAT
>JBEIFE010000085.1:0-6748 GCA_040382575.1 Candidatus Sericytochromatia bacterium | reverse complement strand
GTTCGGAAAGCGCGGTACGGGGATAGGTGAGTTCGCGGTCCCGCGAGAGGTCGTCGTCGACCGTTTCGACAACATTTACGTGGCTGACACGCTCAACCACCGGATCCAGGTCTTCGAACCCGATGGCACCCCGATGGCGACGTTCGGTCGCAAAGGCTTCGGTTTCGGGGAGTTCAACGGTCCCGAGGGAATGGCCATCTCACCGGACGACAAGCTGTACGTCGTGGACCGTGGCAACGGGCGTATCCAGGTGCTTCACATCCTCCGGACGTGACCCGGTAGCTCGCCCGGAAACCGGAGCGAGGAGATTTTCCATGCTCATCAAGCGTCATACCATCCAGACCCTCCAGGCACGCAAGGGCCGCGATCCGATCGTCGCCCTGACGGCCTATGACCATCCTTCGGCCGTCGTGGCGGACCAGTCCGGGGTCGACCTGATCCTGGTCGGGGACAGCGTGGGTCCAGTCGTACTCGGGTATGCCAATACGCTTCCCGTCACGGAAGACGAGATGGTTCACCATGCGCGAGCCGTCGTGAGGGGGACCCACCGTTCATTCGTCGTGGCCGATCTGCCCTTCATGTCCGACCGCACCCCCGAGCACACGCTCGTGGTCGCCGGTCGCCTGATGAAGGAGGCCCTGGTCCAGGCCGTGAAGATCGAAGGATGCAACCCACCACAACTCTCCGCGATCGAGGCTCTGGTGCATCACGGCATCCCGGTCGTCGGTCACCTGGGCTTCACCCCTCAGCATCTGCATCAGTTCGGTGGCTTCAAGGTCCAGGGGAAGACCCCCGAAGCGGCGGAGCGCATCCTCGATCAGGCCCATCGCCTCGAGCAGACCGGGATCGCGCTGCTCGTCCTGGAACTGGTACCAGAGGACCTGGCTGCCCGCATCACCCTGGAGCTCGGAATCCCGACGATCGGGATCGGAGCAGGTCGCCATTGCGATGGTCAGATCCAGGTCTTTCACGATCTGCTCGGTCTCCACGTCGGGCATGTCCCCCGTCACGCGAGACGATACCTCGACGGGGGAACGCTCTTCGCACAGGCGATCGCCCGATACGCCCAGGATGTTCGCTCTGGCTCGTTCCTGGACGTAGAGGCACCTGGATACGTGCGTCAGGATTGATTTCTGACGCCTCCAACCTGGTCCTTCTCGATTGACGTCCCCCATGGGCTTCGTTACCATGCAAGATGACGCCGGAGCGGGAGACCTTCCGTGAATCGCCCGCGGCAGCCTCGACGAAGAGGTGATGCCATGACCCGGCAAATCAACTTGACGCGTGGCTCCGGTGCCACGCCCACACATGAGGACGTTCAAAGATGATCGTGACCGAAACAGCGCACGTTTCCCCTCTGTCATCCGCACGCGGTCAGCTGGCCAAATGTGTCGAGATTCTTGGACTCGACCGCGGCCTGCACGAGCGTCTGGCATACCCGGATCGCGTCGTTCAGACGAACAGTCCGGTCCGGATGGATGATGGCACAATCCGGATGTTCGCCGGATATCGTGTCCAGCACAACAATGCGCTTGGCCCCTACAAGGGTGGTCTTCGCTTCCATCCCACCGTCACGATGGATGAAGTGACCGCCCTCGCCATGCTCATGACCTGGAAGTGCGCGCTCGTCGGGTTACCTTATGGTGGCGCAAAGGGTGGCGTGACGGTCGACCCGAAACAGCTCACGCTGGGTGAACTCGAACGCCTTGTCCGCCGTTTCGCGGCAGACATGGTCCTGGTTTTCGACCCTCAGAAAGACATCCCGGCACCGGACGTTAACACGAGCCCGCGTGAGATGGCTTGGATCATGGATACCTGGTCCGTGAACAAGGGATATGCCGCCCCGGGCGTCGTGACGGGCAAACCCATCGCCATCGGAGGGTCTCTCGGGCGGCTCGAGGCCACCGGTCGTGGGGTCGTGACGATCGCCGATGAACTGCTCAAGTTCAAGGGGCGCAAGCTCGCAGGCTCTACCGTGGCCGTGCAGGGCTTCGGTAACGTCGGCTCCGTGGCGGCGAATCTCGCCTACCAGCAGGGCGCTCGGATCGTGGCCATTTCGGATGTCACGGGTGGATACCACAACCCTGACGGGCTCGACGTCCCCGCCATGATCCGGTATGTCCAGGCCAACGGAAACCTTGCGGGATACCCGGATGCGACCCCGGTTTCGAATGAAGACCTCGTGCTCCTGCAGGTCGACGTGCTCGTCCCGGCAGCCCTCGAGGCGGTGATCACCGAGGCCAACGCCGACCGCGTCCAGGCCGAGTTCATCGTTGAAGGCGCCAACGGACCGATCACCCCGGGTGCTGACGCAATTCTCGAGAAACGTGGCATCACGGTCGTGCCGGACATCCTGGCGAATGCAGGCGGCGTGGTCGTATCCTACTTCGAGTGGGTGCAGGGCATCAGCCGACTCTTCTGGACGGAAGACGAGGTCAACAACCTCCTCAACACCCTCCTGGTCCGTGCATTCAGCCAGGTGGCGAGCCTCGTCACCAACAAGGGAATCTCGTTCCGTATGGCCGCCTATTCCATCGGTGTCGGTCGCGTGGCGGATGCCCACAAGCACAGGGGACTCTTCCCCTAGTCCGCAACCTGCACGATTTCCTGAAGGGGCACGGCACGATCCGTGCCCCTTCCTCGTATCTTGACCGGCAAGGAAAAGGCACCCCCCCGGATGCGGGGGAGTGCCAGAGAGGGTTACCGGAGGAAACTCGGTCTAGGTGAATCCGGTGATCTCGATTCGAGGCATGCACGTGCTCCACGAACGATAGTTGACCCCGGTCGATGAGAGAACGGCACCAGGTCCAGGCCATGCAGTGGGCCAGAGAACACGTCTCAAAGGGGACGATGGTGGACCGCTGAACTCATCCGAGCACGCTTCGTGACAAGACCGGTCACTCTACAGACCGTGGTAGGTCTCGCCCTACGCGCCACTCCCGATGGATTTATGTTAATCGACGCATATTAAGTCAGGTTTTCCGGCGCATTGGCAGGCCAGGAAGAATCCCGTAAAGTTGCGTGATAAAGGGAGGGGAATCATGCAAACCCTGCGCTGGCACGACGATCACCTGGAAATCCTCGATCAGACCCGGCTGCCGGGGGAGACCTGCTGGGTGCAATGCCATCGGGTGGATGACGTGATCGAGGCCATCGCCACGATGCGCGTGAGGGGCGCGCCCCTCATCGGAGTGGTTGCGGCCTTCGGGATGGCGATCGCGGCACGAAGGAGCAGCGCCACGGATTCCACGGGACTGCTGGCGGACCTCCAGAATGCCGGCGCGAGGTTGCGTGCCTCACGTCCGACAGCCGTCAACCTGGCCTGGGCCATCGATCGCGTGATGAACGCCGCGCGTGAACGCCAGCATCTGGATCAGGCTTCTCTCGTGAGCTACGTGACCCTCGAGGCTCAGGTGATGGCGAGGGAAGACCTCGAGACCAACCGCCACATCGGACAGTCAGGACTCGAGGTTCTCCGCCCTGGTATCCGGATTTTGACCCACTGCTCGACGGGGACCCTGGCGACCGTCGGTCACGGAACGGCTCTCGGGGTGATCCGGTCAGCCCACGAGGCCGGCCTCGCCCCCGTGGTCACGCTGACGGAAACGCGCCCCAGGCTACAGGGCGCCCGGCTCAACGCCTGGGAGTGCCAGCAACTGGGGATTCCGTTCACACTCATCCCAGATTCGGCTGCCCTTTACCGCATGCAGCTTGGGCTCGTCGACGTCGTGATCACCGGAGCAGACCGGATCACGGCCTGCGGAGACGTGGCCAACAAGGTCGGAACCTACATGCTGGCTCTGGGAGCGCGCGCGCACAGGATCCCCTTCTATGTCGCCGCACCGCTCTCGACGGTGGACCTGATGCTGGATCGGGCGGACCAGATTCCCATCGAAGAACGCGCCAGCGACGAGGTCACGCACCTGGGCGATGTTCCCCTGGCGCCCGAAGGAACGGTTGCCTGGAATCCGTCGTTCGATGTCACGCCGCGGGACCTGGTCACGGGCATCATCACCGAGCGAGGAGTCCTGACGGCCCCATACCGTGAGCGATTCCTCGAGCTGATGGGCCTGCCCGCGGGCAGATGAAGCCTATCGAGCGCGCGTGATACAATGATGGCGTTTTCTCCGAGGAAGGAAGCGAACCATGACGACGGGCGCGCGCAAGGTCTACATGAAAACCTTCGGTTGCCAGATGAATCTCTCGGACTCCGAGAAGATGCTGGGGCTGCTCGCGCGTGAAGGCTATGTGCCGACCGAGAACGAAGAAGAAGCCCAGCTCCTGCTCGTGAACACGTGTTCGATCCGGGAAAAGGCGGAAGACAAGCTCTTCAGCCTGCTCGGAGGCTGGCGTGAAAGAAAACGACGCAATCCGGATGTCATGATCGGGGTCACCGGTTGCGTGGCCCAGCAAGAGCGCGAACGCATCCGGGAGCGCGTCCCATCGGTCGACGTGGTCGTGGGAACCCATAACTACCACGAGTTACCTGACCTGCTCCGAGAGGTCGAGGAAACCCGGAAACCCATCACACGCATCGCGCACCTGCGCGAACCCATCCCGGACGATCTGCCGACTCGACGCGAGGGCAAGTATCACGCCTGGATCCCCGTCATCCATGGATGTAGCTATTACTGTAGCTACTGCATCGTGCCGTATACCCGGGGCCCCTACCAGAGCCGTAAACCGGAGGCGATCGAGCGCGAGGTTCGCCAGCTCGTGGCCGAAGGTTTCCGTGAATTCACGCTGGTCGGCCAGACGGTGGACCGCTATGGCATGGAACTGCCCGAGGACGAGAAGACGACGCTCGCGGCCCTGCTCCGGACGCTGGCGGCCATTCCGGGTGTCTGGCGACTCCGCTTCCTGACCTCCCACCCCCTGGATATGACCGAAGAGCTGGTCCGGACCGTGGCCGAGGTCCCCGAGGTGATGGAATATCTCCATTTCCCGATCCAGGCCGGTTCCGACCGGATCCTCAAAGAGATGAAGCGGCTATACACCGTTGACCAGTACCGCGAAAAAGTGGCGATGATCCGTCGTGCCATTCCGGACGCCACGATATCAGGAGATCTCATCGTCGGGTTTCCGGGTGAAACCGAGGAAGAGTTCCGCGAGACGCTCAGCATCGTCGAGGAAATCGAGTTCGACTCGAACAATACGGCAGCTTATTCGATACGACCCTATACCCCGGCGGGGCGTCGTACCGACCAGCTGGACGAGGACGTGAAGTCCGATCGTCTCCAGCGCCTCAACGCCGTCGTGAATGAGGTCGCGTATCGTCGAAACCGGCGCCTGGTCGGCACCCATCAGGAAATTCTGGTGGAAGGCCCGAGCACCAAGAATCCCGGGATTCTCGTCGGGCGCACCCGTGGCAACAAGATCTGCTACTTCCCCGGCGAGGCTGAACTGGCAGGCAGCCTTGTCGAGGTCCGCATCGACGACGCCCGGGCCTTCACGATGCGCGGAGAAATCACGCGGATCGTCAGGACGGCGGAAGAAGCTCTGGTCGGATCCCCCTAGGACAGGGATTCGAGGCGCTGCTTGGCCCGGAGAATCTCCCGGGCCGCGGGGACATCGTTCTGACTCTTGACCGGAATGAAGCGGAGGTCCCGGTCAACTGCCACGAGGCCCGTGGAGAGCAGGCTACTGAGGTCGCCAGCCAGCTGCTCGAACTGGATGACGCGAGTGCCTCCGACTTCCTTTTCCACGACGTACCAGGGCAGTGAGACTTCCTGATGAAGAGCCGCTGCATCGAAGCAGTAACTGGCCGTGTTGAAGTAGGGCAGCTCGTCCTGATCAAACGCGTCAGGGAACATGAAGCCCTCGACCAGCTCGACCCGGCCGCCCACGCGAGCAGGTGCCCCGCCCTTGTCACCGGGCAGCTTGCGGGCCACCTCGACCGTCATACCGTACCCCGATTCGAGGTGATGGCCGATGATGACGGGATCGAGAGTCGCCCCCAGATTATCGACGTTCGAGAAACACAGGGTACGCCCGCCCGCCTCGAGAAAGCGGTCGAGCCCACCGGAACGGCGGAAGGCAGCGAGCCACTCCCCGTGCCCGGGCGTGGCATAGGCTTCATCTCCGACACGCTCGTCGAGAGGCTGTCCGTCGGGCAACATGCGACGGATACGTCCCTGCTGGAACAGGTGGACGCTCTCATTCCACCGCGAGCCATTCAAGGCAGCAGCGATGGGTTCATGCGTATGAAAACTGGTCATCACGTGAACGTGAATCCCAGGCCAGGGATCGAGGATCCAGTCCAGCTTCACGTCAAGAAACGTACGCCCCTCCAGGATGGGATAGAGTGCCTTGGGGCGATCGTACTTGAACCGTGTAGCCATGCCACCCGCCAGCACGACCACACCCACATGTCGGGAAGCCAGGGCCCCCTCACCGAGCAGCCTAAGACGATCTCGCTCCGCTGCGGACAGGTCACCCAGATGATGAACATCCCCGGCCTCGAGGGGGCTGACGGGTCGATCGAGACGATTGCTGGAAAACGAGAGAGCACCCGAAAGATAGCGGGCGCGAAGCTGTTCGAATGATGGCACGATGACTCCCTCGTTCCGACTTTCGGCTAGATGGTCATGTTACCACGCTCACCGTCAAGCTCAGGGGTTAGGCCTGGGCGTGCCGAGGGCGGAAATCGGCGATACAAGAGGATCAGGACGTACGGGGGAAGGTGTGGTCACCGCGGGAAGAGCCGGTTGGGCAGAGCCCAAGGCTCGCGGAACGGCATCCCCTCTAT
>JBEIFE010000084.1:0-6808 GCA_040382575.1 Candidatus Sericytochromatia bacterium | reverse complement strand
CAGATCCAGCTCTATCGCTTCGCGAATCCCGGTGGCTTGCAGGCGATAGGGAACAACCTCATGATCCTCACCTCCGCGTCGGGTGACGAACTGGCAGGTAATCCCACCCAGCCGGGATTCGGCAAGCTCCGTCAGGGGGCACTCGAGGCCTCGAACGTCGAACTCGTTCGCGAGATGGTCATGATGATCGCCACGCAGAAGGCGTATGATACCTCTTCCAAGGCGATCGCCGTCTCGGACAAGATGATGGAGACGGCGAACAACCTGCAGCGGTGATCATGGCGATTGCGAAGCATCTTCTCGGCCCCTTTCTCGTGGGCGTGTTCTGCACGCTCGCAGCTGCAGCGCCGCCTCTCGACGAAGAGGCGGTTCTGCGGGTCGTCCGGGAAGCGGCCGCGCTTCGCCATCAAGTTTCCGTCTCGGATGTCGATGCCACCTGGGAGGGGCCGCCGCTCAAGACCCTGCTCGGTACTCCCCTGCCGGCCGCCGGCAGCGGGCAACTTCACCTTGCAGGATCGGGTTCACTGGTGGGTACCTGCTCCCCGCGTCTGGTCTGGGAGTCCAGAGGAGCCCGCAGGACCTTCTTCCCCCGGATCCGTGTCGGATTGCGTCGGGAGGTTCTGGTCCTGGATGCACCGCTCAGACGGGGAGCGGTCTTCACCCCTTCGATGGCGCATCGGACGACCCTCGTATCCGGGCGCGAGCTCGGTTCTCCGCTCCTGGACGCCGGGCCGTACGAGGGGGCGACCGCGCGGCGCGAGATCGCCTCGGGAAGCATCCTCGCGCCGGACATGTTCGACCTGCCTTTCCTGGTCCGGTCCGGGCAGACGGTGTCGGTGAGGCTCGTCAGCGGGGAGTTGCTCGTGATCACGCAGGGCCGGGTGATCACGGATGGCCGTCTGGGCCAGCTCGTGCGCCTGGTGAATCCCGGCTCACGGCAAGAATTCACGGCCCGGGTCATCGGTCCCGACCAGGTGGAGGTCCGCATGGATCAGGAGGTGTCGCCATGAAACGTCTCGTGTGGGCGCTGAGCCTCTTGGTAGCCACGAGCGTGGTTACCCCGGTGCTCGCCGATTCCCTCTACACCGAGGATGCGGCAGGCCTGCTTTCCGACCGGCTGGGCGATCGCCGCTCGGGTCTGGGGCCAGGCGGTCTCGTCACGGTCGTCGTCAACGAGAATCTGGTCGCCAGCAGCGGAGCGAACACCAAGACGGCCAAATCGGCCCGTACGCAGGCAGGCTGGAATTTCGGAACCCTGTTGCCGCGATTCAACACCGGTGCCATCGACATGAATGGCAAGATCGAGTTCCAGGGCGATGGCGTCACCCGGCGTGCCGATACCGTCAATCTCTTCATCACGGCGACCATCCAAGAAGTGCTTCCCGACGGCACCCTCCGGATCGAGGGCTCCAAGGATCTGCGGGTGAATGACGAGGAAAGTACCGTACGACTCACGGGGGTCGTCCGTCCGTTCGACATCAACATCCAGAACCAGATTGCCTCTACCCAGGTGGCCAATCTCAAGCTCGATTTCAAGGGTGCCGGGACGGCCTCGGCCAAGGCAACTCCAGGAATCCTCTCGCGCCTTCTCAACTTCCTCTTCTGAATCCGGCAGGGCTGCTTCATGCGTCACGACCTTCCCTCGGGCCCCAGATTCCTCTCCCGGACGCTCCGGGCTCTGTGCGGCGTCGTGCTGATGCTGGGGCTACTCGCTCCCGCGGCAAGGGCTCAGGGCCCGGCTGGCGCACGGCTCGGGGCCCCTATCCGTCTCAAGGACATCGCGGTCGTCCAGGGCGCGACCGAGAACCAGATCGAGGGTCTCGGCCTGGTGGTCGGTCTGAAACAGAGCGGGGATTCGGTGTCGACGGGCTTCACCGAGCGTATCCTCCGCAACCTCGTCGTCAACTCAGGCGTTTATCTTAACCAGGAGCGGATCCAGGTGCGGAACTCGGCCGTCGTGGCTGTACGCGCGACCCTGCCCCCCTTCGTCAAGCCCGGGCAGAAGATCGACGTCACGGTCGCGAGCATCGGGGATGCCAAGAGTCTCTCGGATGGCATTCTCATCGGGGCAGAATTGCGTGGCCCTGATGGAAAGGTCTATGCCACAGCCGAGGGGGCCCTCTCGACGGGTGGATTCGGTGTCGAGGCTTCCGGAGCTCAGGTTCGCAAGAACCAGACGCTCGTTGCCCGCATCCCGAACGGAGGGATCGTTCAGCGAGAAGTTCCGGTCACCATGCTCGACTCCAGCGGTTTCCTGCGGATGAACCTCAACCAGCCTGATTTCGTGACGGCCTCGCGCGTGGCTTCTTCCATCAATCAGGGCGGGATGGGAACGGCTCAGGCCATGGATGCCGGCACCATCCGCATCTACGTCAACTCGGCCATGCGCGACAATCTGGTCGATCTCATCGCTCGCCTCGAACAACTGCCCGTCCAGCCCGACGTCGTCGCACGCGTCGTCGTCGAGGAGCGGACCGGTACCGTCATCCTGGGGTCGCAGGTCCGCATCGCCCCGGTGGCCGTCAGCCAGGGCGGTCTCATCGTGCGGGTCGACACGAAGCAGACCGTCAGCCAGCCCAATCCGCTCTCGGCCGGCGAGACCACCACCACCACCGAGACCCAGGTCTCTGCAGAGGAAGAGACGGCCAAGGCCCTCGTCCTCGAATCGGGAACCACGCTGGGACAGCTCGTCCGTGCCCTGAACGCCCTGGGGACGACCCCGCGGGAACTCATTTCCATCTTGCAGGCCGTGAAGGCCGCCGGCGCCCTCAATGCCCAGCTCGAGCTGATCTGAAGGGAGATCGCATGAATCTCGATCCGATCTCGTCCTTTCCGCGGTTTCCCGTGACGGGCGTCGCGTTACCTTCGGCCACTCCCGAGGTACAACAAGCCAGGCAAGCCAGGGAGGTTGCCGAAAGTTTTGCCAGCTACCTGTACGCCCAGGTCTTCTCCCAGATGCGTCCGGAAGATTCCAGCGAGGAGGGAGGCCTGTTCTCGGGCGAACAGGCCGGCATGTTCCTCGACTTCCTCGACCAGGCGCTCGGGCAGCGTTTCGCCTCCACGGGGGGCAACCGCCTGGTCGAGCAGCTGACGGAACAGCTCTCGAAGAATCTCGGGGGCGCGCAGGAAGCGAACGAGGGGCACAGAGGCCCCTGATCTTGCACGGACGACGGAGTTGGTCTTGAAGAAGCCTGTTTCGACGAGTGGAAAGCGAGGAGTGGAAGACGCCGCGGTCAAGCAATACTTGCCGATGGTCAGGGCGATCGCTCGCCGGATCTCCACCAAACTTCCCCGTCACTATGATCTCGAAGACCTCGTCGCCGATGGCATCATGGGGCTCCTCGTTGCACGTGAGCGTTTCGACCCTGAACGTGGCGTGAAGTTCGAGACCTTCGCCACCTACTACATCAAGGGCGCCATCCTCGACAACCTTCCCAAGCTGCCCACCGTCCCCAAGAGTCAGCGCGTCCAGGCCGCCATGGCCCAGGCGCAGGCCGAGCAGGACGAATCGGGACTCACCGAAGGTGAACATGCCGAGACGGACGCAGTTGTCCTGGTCAACCAGATCCAGCAACTCACGTACTCGTACATTCTTTCCCTCGATGCTCCCACGGGCAGTGATGGGGATGAAGGCTTCTCTCTACTCAACCAGCTCGGCGCGCCCGACCGCATCCAGCATGAGATGGAACTCGAGGAGCTCCAGCAACTGCTGCGCCTGACCATCGAGCTCCTGCCCGTTCAGGAACGCACCACCCTCCGCTGCTACTACTTCCAGAAGATGTCCTTCAACGAGATCGGCCAGAAGCTCGGCCTCTCCGAGTCCTGGGTCAGCCGCATTCACCGGCGTGCACTCGAACAGCTCCGCCACAAGTTGGGCAAGAAAAAATCCCTCGACGACTTCATCTCCTGGTGACGGGCCGGGCGGGGCGACCGGCGGCTTTCGTCCTCGGCGGCGGTCCTCACGACCGGCGAAGGTCGCATCGGCCCGCCGCCTGCGGGCGCGCTCGCCGCTCGCCTCCGCCGGGCCCCTCACCGCTTGGCCTGTTCGCCGGGGAGGCTGGTTTTCTCGGGGCGGTGCTCGGGGACCTGCGGTCCCCTCGCTGGCCCCTCGCACGCCCCTTCCTCGCGCCTGCGGCGCTCGGACGGGGATGCGCTCCTTTCGCCTGCGGCGTTCGTGGCGCTCGGACGGTTCGTTTCATGAATTTTTCGGGAGCTTCTCGACACATTTAAATCCTCGATAACCTGCGCAAGCCCGCTCCTGGGTATGAGATCAGCGGGGATCCTTGCGTTTGAGGCGATTTTGTTACCGATCGCACCGATCCTGTCGCGACTCCGTGTCACCATGCAAACGATTCAAGGGAGGTGCCAGCGTGATCAGTCGCGAGGTCCGGGGTCTCGAACGCGCCATGGACGCCTTGTCCATGCGCTTCCAGGCCACGGCCGAGAACCTGGCCAACGTCAACACACCCAACTTCAAGCGCCATGAGGTCAGCTTCGAAACCGAACTCGCTCAGGCGATCGAATCTCCGCCCGCCCCGGGTTCCTATGCCTCGGGTAACACCTGGGCCGGTTTACTCGGACCCGATGGCGAATCTCCCGATGACGCCCTCGAGCAGTTCAACCCCGCCACGCACCGGGTCGAGAATGAATCCATGCGGGTTGACGGGAATGGAACCTCGCTCGAGGCCGAGATGAGCCACATGCTCGAGGCCAACGAGCGCTTCAACACGGTCGCGACCCAGATCGCGGCCCAGTACCGGACCTTCAAGTACATCACGGATCAGAAGTAGGAGCTTCCGCATGAGCTTGCAGGACGTCTTCAAGACCGGCGCCAGTGCCCTGAGTGCCAATCGCTTCTGGCTCGAGACGATCGCCAACAACATGGCCAACTCGAGCACCACCCGTACCGCCGAGGGCGGCCCCTACCAGCGCCAGTCGCCTCTCTTCCAGGAGCTACTCGACGCCGAGTCCGGTCACGGGCGCGGGGTAGAGGTAGCGGGGGTCGTCCGCGACTCCTCCCCGGGCGAACTCATCTACAAGCCCGGCCATCCGGATGCCGATGCCAACGGCTTCGTCCGGATGCCCAACGTCAACGTCGTCACCGAGATGGTCGACATGATCACGGTCCAGCGCGCCTACGATGCCAGCGTCACCACCGTCCAGGCCGCCAAGAACATGATCAACAAGTCTCTCGAGATCGGCCGCTAGGAGGCTCTCCATGCTCGTCAACCAGCCCGGGCTGACGTCCTTCACCGGGATCTCTCGCTCACCTTTCGGTGCCAGTGCCGAATTCCCCGGAATCGATGCCAACCTGCCCGAATTCGGCGAGAATCTGCTCGACGGTATCGGACAGGCCCTCGACCCCACGACGGGCAAGGATTTTGCCTCGCTCCTCCGCGATGCGGTCGATGGTGTCAGCAACCAGGACGAGCGAGCCGTCCAGCTGGGTCTCGACTACGCGCTCGGTAAGCCCGGGGTCGATGCTCACCAGGTCATGATCGAGCAGGCCAAGGCCGAGTCTCAGCTGCACCTCATGTCCGCCGTCACCAACAAGCTCGCTTCCGGCTTCCAGACCCTCATGAACATGCAGATCTAGGGGCTCCCCTCCGCCATGTTCGAGTTTCTCAACCGCTTTCCCCCACCCGTTCGCATTGCGCTCCTCGCTGGCGTCCCTCTGGTCGTCATCGTGGTCACGCTGTTCATCGGGATGTCGATCGGTGGCGGTGGCAAGAAACCCGAGCAGGAGGCCGCTCTCGTCGAGAAGAACGACGTCGTCCTGTTTCGCCGGATGACCCAGCAAGCAGCGGGTGAAGCGGGTGCACGTCTCGAGGAAGACCGCATCCCCTTCAAGCTCGTCGAGGAAGGCACTGCCATCACCGTCCCCAAGGAGATGGCGGACAAGGCGCGCGTCGCGCTCGCCGCGGCTGGCCTGCCCAGGGATGGCGACCCCGGTTTCAGCCTCTTCGACAAGAGCGACTTCATCTCCACCGACTTCGACAAGAAGGTCAAACTTCTGCGCGCCATGAACGGCGAGATCAAGCGTCTCGTGAAGCAGGTCGATGGTGTCGAGGACGCTGCCGCCATGGTGACCATGCCGGAAGAGACCCTCTTCCAGACCGAGAAGAAGCCCGTCACGGCCGCCGTCATGATCAAGATGCAGCCCAAGCGAGTCCTGACGCCCTCCCAGGTCGATGGCCTCACGCATCTCATCGCGAGCAGCGTCCCCGGTCTGATCACCGAGAACGTCACCATCACCGATGACCTCGGCAACCTGCTCACGCAGGGCCTCGAGTCCAACGCGGGCAACAAGGAAGACCGGGCCATCTCCCGCGTCCTCAACATGCAGATGTCGCTCCAGCGCCAGAAGGAGCAGGAGATCGAACAGAAGCTCACGACTCTCCTCGACCGCGTCGTCGGCCAGGGCAAGTCCGTCGTCCGCGTCTCCGTCGAGCTCGATTTCAACAAGCGCCTCGTTCGTAACGTCCTCAAGGCCCCCGTCACCAACAACGGCGAGACCGTCCCCGAGAACCGTTCGGAAGTCACGGAAACGACCTCGGGCGAAGAGGGCGGTGTTCCGGGCACCGCCGGCAACGTGCCGCTCTATCCTGCCGTTCCAGCCGCTCCCGGGGGCGGGGCCGTCACCAAGCGCAATCTCCGCGAGCAGCCGGCCTTCAACGAGGAAACCCAGGTCGTCCAGCCCTCGAGTGGCAACGTGAAACGTCTGTCCATCGCGGTCCTCGTTCCCGATACGCTGAAGCCAGAGAGTGCCGATCGCATCCGTCTCATCGTCGCCGCCGCCGCCGGCGCT
>JBEIFE010000083.1:0-6876 GCA_040382575.1 Candidatus Sericytochromatia bacterium | reverse complement strand
GATGCCACGCGGGCTGGCCCTCGTGGCCACGGTCGGGGGGCTCGGTTTCACCTTCCAGCCGGTCCTGGCAGCTTCTGCGTATCCTGCGCCCCCCGTGCTCCCGGGTCCGCTGGCCGCCGGGTCCTCGTCTCCGCTTGCCATCGAGCGGATTCGCTACGAGGACGCGCGACGCGTCCTCGTCATCGAGGGGCCGAGCCGTCCCCGTCTCATCACCCGCATCCAGGATTCCCCCGACCGCCTGGAGGTCGATCTTCCGGGCTGTGTCCTGCTCAGGCCGGACCTCCAGGTCGTGGGGCGTCTGGGCAAGACCTTGCGGAGGGCCCGCGTCCTGCCGGGGGCTCTCGCCGGGGGCGGGGTGAGGCTTGTCCTCGAGCTTGTGCCCGGGAGCGTCGCGTCCGTCGCGGTCCGTCATGAGCCTCGACGCGTCATCCTGGCCCTCGGGGCGTCTCCCGCAGCCACCGGTGAGGCCGTCCTGTCGCGGGTGGGGCAGGCGGTGGCGACGTCCTCGGTGAAGGCCGCAGAGACCGATGCGCGTCCGTCCTGGGTCGATGACCAGGACGCCGAAGGCGAAGCGCCCCGGCTGGATCGGATGTGGCACTGGCCGAGAATCCTGGGGGCAGGCTCGACGTTCGAGCTCCGCTGGCACCAGCTCGACGATGTCGAGGAGGACAGCGCGCTCGGCGGAGCCGTTTTCGGCACCTCGACCGGTTTCCAGGACCTGCGCTGGCGTCACTGGCTTTTCCCTCAGCTGGGAGTCGGTTTGAGAGGTACCCTCGTCGCGCACGACCTCGTCCACGACCAGGTCCGGTATGCCCGGACGGACTGGACGCTGGTCCCTGAAGCGGCCGTCAGGGCGATCGCCGGCCCGTGCGAGCTCGAGCTCCGGGGTGGCTATCTGGTCCGGCAGGTCGTCACGGACGGCGGGCAAGACGTTCCTGCCTCCACGCTCCGGACGGTGATTCGCGAAGGGATTCCTGTGGTGCTGAGGCCCCCGGCCCTCACCTCGGCCTTCATGCAGGGCGTCTCCGCCGGCGTCACCGCCCGGACTCGCCTCACGTCCGCTCTGACGCTCGATACGGGGGTGGACTGGGCGCCGGCGGCTTCGGGGGCCGCTCGCTCGGGCATCATCGAAACGCTGCCGCTATCGCGTACGAGCTGGTACGCCTCATTCGTCGTCGACGTCGAGCCGCTGACCTTCCGGATCGGCTGGGAAGAGCTCATCTCAAGAGCGCAGCCGGCATCCGCCTTTTACCGACAGACCCTCACGGGGCTGCATGTCGGCCTCGGCATCCGCTACTGATAACGGATTCTTAGCTTCTTCTTAACGACTGTGCTAGACTGATAGGCCGAAGATCCTGATCAACACGGGAACTGGAGACCCTATCGATGGCATCTCTCCGTCACGCGAACTCCCGGATCGCCGCTCTCGCGAGCGTCGTCAGCCTGCTCGCCTCCTGCGGACAGCCCCAGGTCACCGCGCCAGCCCGTTCGATTTCCGAGGATGGCCTCATCCTGCGCGGGCAACAGCTCAATCTGACGGGACCTTCCACCGTCCTGTTCGGAGATTGTCCGAACTTTTCCCAGGTTTCCAGCGGTCGGTTCCTGGCCGTCGTCTCCCGGGAGTTTGGACGTCTGAGCCGCACCGGGGCGCTCATCGGCTGGGACTATCCGCAGATGTCCGACAACCGGTTGCGATTCTCCACCGTCGGAGTGGGTAGCCCCACCGGTTTCGGGTGGCTGGATGAACTGGTGTTCCTCGGGCAGCACATCGTGCCCGATACCGGACGGATCGTCTCCCGGTTTCGCTCGGCCGACTCGCGGCTCGAGGTGACGGTCGAAGACGTCGCCGTCCGGGATCTCGACGTTCTGGCACGGAACGTCCGTGTGCGGAACATCGGGACCAGCACGGTGTCGCGTGTGACGACCACCCTGGTTCACCACTTCGCCCTGGTCAAGTCGGGTATCGGCGATCGCCTGGTCTGGGACGAGGCCTCGGGAACCTTCTTGCAGAGCCGGGCCGATTCTTCACTTGCCGTGGCCTCTGCCGCATCTCGCCGGCCGGAGGGGATCCAGGCCGGTGAGGCCTCCGATCGTATCGGTGTGGACCAGGACCCCGTCGAGGATGCCCGCGATGGCGTCCTCCGGGGCAACCGTCAGGCCGGGAGCGCGAACTCCCTCGGGGTCGGTGGGGCCCTCCAGCATGCGCTCGGTCCCGTCGCACCCGGTGAGACCCGGGAGACGACCTACTTCCTGACCGTGGGCGCCTCGGGCGCAGCCGCGCGTTCCGCCGTTCAGGCCGCCCGGGAGCGGGGATGGACGGCGATCGCCGCTGCCGATGAAGCCTTCTGGCGTCAGCACCTGGCCCGGGCCACCATGCCGATCGCCTCCGAGCGCGAGCAGGCCGTCTACCGCCGGGCACTCATCGTCCTGAAGCAGCTCCAGAGCGAGAGCGGCGCCATGCTGGCATCGAGCGCCCAGGTCAGTCCGGCCTACAAGTACGTCTGGATCCAGGACAGCACGATCGACGGCTTCGCTCTCCTCGCCAACGGGATGGTTGCCGAGGCCCGCGGTATCCTCGATTTCTTCGCCCGCGTCCAGAAGGCCGACGGGGACTGGTGGGTTACCTACCATGCTGACGGGCGCCCCTGCGAGCTCTGGGAGCACGGGACCGAGGCCATGGGAGGTCATCTCCTCACACTCCTCGGGGCGTACGTCGACCGGACGGGTGATGTCGGGTATGGTCAGAATCGCTGGCCGATGGTGCGCAAGGCCTGTGACTGGGCTCTCGAACGTATCACCGAGCGCGGTCTCTTGGCCGAGAATCGCGACCTGTGGGAGACCTTCACCGACCAGAGCTGGTCCTACACCAACCTGTCCTGGATCTCGGGTTTCCGGGAGGCCGCAAGGCTGGCCATGCAGACGGGGCATGCCTCGGAAGCGATCCGCTACGGGCAGGCCGCCGGTGTGCTCGAGAACGCCCTGCGGGTCCGCGCGGTCGTCCGGGGCTACCTGGGCAAGGGAGTTCGCCTCGGTTCGATGGTCGCGGATCCGGCGATCGATGCGAGCATCCTGGGCTCGGTCTGGCCCTTCCGGGTCCTGGTGCCTTCCGAACCCCTCACCCGGGCGACCCTCGACCAGATCGAGGCGCGCCTCGTCCAGCCGGGCGGTGGGGTCAGACGCTGGGAAACCGACAACTGGTACGGCGGACAGGGTTGGCCTGAGCTCACGGACTGGCTGGCCCTCGCGACGTGGATGGCCGGCGATCGCGCGCGGGCAGACAAGCTCCATACCGCCAATACCGATCGCGCCCTCACGACGGGAGCTCTGCAACTCGGTGAGGTCTTCGACGAGCGAACCGGACGCTTCACCAGCGCCTTCCCGCTCGGATGGCCAGAGGCTCAGTACCTCCTCACGAGTCGGGCCCTGCACGGGCCCGTTCCGGAGGATCTGCTGAGGACCCGGCGCTAGACGGCGTCGAGATAGCGCCGGCGAGAGGCCAGCGCTCTGATCATGCGCTCCACGTGCGGGTGGCTTTCCCGGAATGACACGAGGTCATCCTGCGCGATCTTGAGCAGCGTGCACGGTTCCAGGCTGCGGACCGTCGCGGTGCGTGAACTGGTCAGCCCGCCCGCATAGGCCTCACCGAAGACGTCCAGACGCTGGAGAATCGGCGATTCGGGCTTCTCCACCTGGAGGCGTCCTTCGAGGACCAGATAGCAGGCGGCATCGTCCTGCTGCCCCTCGCGCACGACGATCTCCTCGGCTGGGACCTCGACGCGGGTGACACGCAGGGCGACGCGATTCAGGGTGTCGATGTCCAGACCGGCGAACATGGGGGACCGCTCGACGACCTCCCTGTTCTCCCAGAGGCGTCGCAGACGGTCAGACAGTCGTTCTTCCCCGGCCGCATCTGCCACGCGATCTTCTTCCTGGAGCATGGTCAGCAAGGTGGCACCAGGCAAGGCCAGGATCCGGGCAGGGGTGGTCGTGCGGACGCTCGCGGCACGCTTCTGGAGGGGACACATGAAGCCCCATTCACCGAACAAGTCTCCCGAGCGGAGACGGGCGATGGATACGCCATCGCGTGTCACCTCACATTCTCCGTGGGTGATCACATAGAAGTACGGGGAAACGTCCGTGGAATCGCCTTCGCGAACGATCGAGGATCCCATCTCCGGCGTGAGGATCGTTCGCCTGGATGCGAACTCGCTCGTCCAGGACCAGAGGTCACGCACGCCCCAGGATTGCAATGCACGGCCGATCGCGACGGCATCCAGTGCAGATTCATCCTGCCGACCGAACTCGAAGGTCTGCAGGGGGTGGGCCAGCTTGAAACTCGTCTGGTACTGCTCGGGCAAGGTGTGACGATGTGCCAGCACGAGATTCGATGGATCGGTGAGATGGAGAAAGTCCTCGATATAGCCATGGATGATCGCTTCACCGGCATCCACGATGACCTGCTGTCCCTCGAGCAGAGCCTCGAGGGACGCCAGGCGGGCGTCCGAGATCAGGCCCTTTCCGTGCATGTCCAGCAACTGGCGATGACCGGCGGTGTCCGAGGTGATCACCACGGAATCCCCGCCCAGGGTCACGGTCATGCCGACGCACGGCACGGCGTGGCAGGCATCGTGAAAGTCGATGCGTGCTCCTCCCAGGTTGAGGGGAGTTCCCGGTACGATCTCCTGGAAGTCGAAACGGCGTTCAGCCTCCGCGATCGAGACATCCAGCAGGGCCGCGAGCTTGATTACCAGACCGGCTTTCACCTCGCGAGAGGTGTAGAGGGTGAGACGCCGCTTCGCCGTCGCGAAGGCCAAGAGGTCACCCGTGTGGTCGTCGTGCACGTGCGAGATGAAGATGCCTCGCACCTGATCGACCGCGATCCCCAGGTGGGCCAGCGTACGGTGGACGTAGGGGGACGTGTCGATCAGGTAGTGGTCCCCGTGAACGGTCAGCAGGTAACTCGTGCTGGGCGCCACGTGCTGGAAGGCTCCCGCAGAGCCCAGGATCCGTAACATGTTCTGGGGATTGGGGATCAGGGTCCGGATCTCGGGTAGCTGCCAGGTCGGACCCTGCGGGGCTGATTCCTGGAGGTCGATCGCAAAGGTTTCATACCCATGGCTGACGGTGTAAGTCAGGAAGCCGGTCCGGACGATCTGGACGTCATCGAGGATGAGCGCATCATCCTCGTTCCAGGCGCGCAGATCGAGGTACTCGCTCGTCGGAATCACCTGGTCTTGAGCATCCTTGAGCGCAAAGTAATCACACTCGCGCTGGAGCATCAGGGCACGCTCAGGATCCAGTCCGTATCCATGGACCGCGGGCGTCATGCCCGTGAACGAGATGTCCAGGATCGTGCTGGCACGGACAAGCTGGCGATCCGTGCCGACGAGCGTGAGCGGTTGCTTCACCCGGCGGTTGACCCAGTCGAAGTTCTGATTGAAGAACACATGGCCGAAGAACAGAAACTCGGGGACCATCTGGGGCAGGCGATCGCGCACGTTCGCGTCCGTGAAGACGAGCGTGTCGGGCCAGCCCAGTTTGGCCTGCATCAGGTGTTGATGTACCTCGGGGAAAGAGCCGAACAGGATACGCCGCGAGCCAGCAATGACGAGGCATGCACCTGGAAGCGTATGCATCTCCATCGGGCTCTCCTTTCCTGTTTTCGCATTCTACCCGCCGCCCATCAAACCTACCGTTCTGCAACAATTCTTCCCAGGTGGAGGCAGAGGACATCACCCGATTCGAGGATGCCGGAGAGCGTTTCCCCTTGCTGGGCAAAGGATCCCAGGTAAGCGAACTGCTGGAGAATCGGTCCGAGATGCCAGCTGGGATCGAGCGGAAGGGAGAACTCCCGCCGATCTCCGCGATTGATCAGCGCCAGGATCATCCCCTCGTCGGTCCGACGCAGGATCGGCTCCACTCCAGGGAGCGCACGCGTGATCGACCGGATATTCCGCTCGGCCAGGAAGGATCCGAGGAAACTGATCACGGATTGCTTGCGGGCAGGTTCGTCCAGGTAGTATCCGGGTGAGTCGACGATCGGTCCCAGGAGGGTTCCCATCTGAACCGTCTCGCCGGCTTCCACGGGACATGTGTAGGCGATGGGGGAGCGCGCATAACTCAGGAGCTCACGCCCTCCTGGCGGGACGGTCACGTAGGTCACGCGACGAGACGCCCAGACCTTGCCGCCATGGGCATGGTCCGCCACCCAGACACCTGCTCGCGTGGCGTGCTTGATCATCCCCATCACGGGCTGCAACTTGTCCAGGGTGTACCGGACCAGGGGGTGGGCGATCTTCTTGCCTTCCAGGAGGCGGAAGTTTGCCATGTCCGTCAAGGTCCCGGTCATGACGGCGAGCGAGCGTGGATGCCACGTGCGTTTCGTGCGTCCCGGGAACAGGGTGGATCCGGATTCGGCGAACGTCTCACCCAGGGTGACGAGACATCCCCCTTCCCGGACGTAGGTCTCCAGGCGTGAGACGAGTTCCGGAGGAAGCGGGCCCGTGCAGTTGTAGAACAGGACGCGGCAGGTCTGGAGCGTCTCGAGCAGCGTCGTGGTCAGCTCGAATACGCGGGGCTGGTACCCCCCTTCCAGCAGGGCTCCGTAAAGGCCCGAGTTCGCGGGGTATTGCGTGAGGCCACGGTCCAGCGCGCTCTCGAGCAGATCACTGCTGAGGCCCCGGGGATCCGTGCAGGCTTCGAGAACGTCCCGTGTGCCATCCTGATGATGCAGGATGCCCACCGGTGAATGCAGTTCCTCGCTGCGGGCGAGCAATCGCCCCCAGTCTCGCCGGAAACTTCCCAGGGCCTCGACGACCTCCATCCGTTCGGACCGCTCCCCCCGATGGTTGAAAGGGGAACGGAACAGGTACCGGT
>JBEIFE010000082.1:0-6924 GCA_040382575.1 Candidatus Sericytochromatia bacterium | reverse complement strand
GATCGCGGACATGGAAGGTCTCATCAAGGACCTCGCAGATCCCAAGCTCGGTGCGCAGGCTCAGGCTCGTCTGCAGCTTCTCCAGATGCAGGTTTCGATGGTCACCAACGTCATGAACGCCGTCAAGGATCTGATGAAGTCGTTCTTCCAGCGCTGATCTGTCGACCGCCGTCACCATGGAAAGGGCCCCTGCAACTGCAGGGGCCCTTCTCGTACTCCGATGGGAATCGCCCGGAGCAGACGACCTAGAAGGCGCGTTCCAGATACATGGGCATCATCCGCCGCCAGGTCGGCCAGTCGTGACGCATGTCATGTCCCCACAGATCGAGGTTATGCCAGATGCCGAGGTTCCAGAGAGCCCGTGAAAGGGCGCGGGACTGCCCCGGAGCTTCGTAATCGCCCTGGCCGGACAGGATGTGAATCCGCTTGCCGTGCTCACGAAGGCGCTCGAGCATCCAGGGGTCGCGGAGGTTCGGCAAATACAGCAACGGCGAGTGGTGATACACATTGTCGTCGACGTAACCGCGCGTCCAGGGCGACATGTCGTAAGCGCCCGACATCGCGATCGTCCCGGAGAACATGTCCGGGTGTCGGAGCAGGAAGTTCACCGCGTGGTAAGCCCCCATGCTGGCGCCCGAGGTGATGATGCCCTGCTTGCCCCCCTGGTGATTCCAGATGAAGGGGACGACCTCATGGGTCACGTACGCATCATAGAACGTATGACGATGGGCCCGTTCGCCGGGATGCAGGCGGCTGTTCATCCAGGTGTGGCCATTCACGCTGTCGATCGTGAAGACCTTCACCTTCCCAGCCTCGATCTGGGGACGCATCATCTCGATGAGGTAGAAGCGCTCGTATTCCTCGAAATCGGCGGCGGCCGTCGGGAACAGCAACAGGGGGAAACCGTAGTGGCCATATACCTTCACCGGCATTTCCTTGCCGATGCGGTGACTGTACCAGCGATGAACCTCGACGTGCATGGGAAGGGTCCTTCTCTCCTTGAGGAGACGCGGGGACGGAAATGACGCTTCATTGTCGCAGATGACGACCCCTTTGTCAGGAACGAGGGACCATGCTAGCGTGGGGGCGTTCACGCGTTCCAGAAAGGCTCGCCAAGCATGGAAGCTCTGACTCAGGCTGAATCCCAGTTCGCAGCCCTCGAAACCTATCTCCTGGAAGCGCGTCCTCGCATGACGGGCGCCGAGACCAATGTCCTGAAGGTTCATCTCGAGGCCGTCCGCTCTCGCTTGCTCGACATCCGGGAGCAGATCGAGGGCAAATAGGGTCCCGCGTCAGCGGCGCCGTATGGGTTGCCCGGTTTCACCGGACGGAAAGGGTGGGTAGGATCTGACCATGGCCACCACCGTTCGTGCGCGTTTCGCACATCTCACGGATCTGCACCTCGGCACGATTCCGTGCCGGGAATATCCGACTGCGATCTCGGTCGTGCGGGCAGCCATCGAGGCCTGCAACCGGCTCGAGCTCGATTTCGTCGTCCTCACGGGCGATCTACTCGATGACACCCAGCGGCTCGATTCCGATATCGAGCTTCTGCGGAGCTTGCTCGACGGATTGAACTGTCCGTATTTCCTGGGAGTCGGCAACCACGACATGCAGGGTCGGGATATTCCTGCCCGGCGTGAGGTCTGGCGTAGCTTCTTCCCTGACCTGGCACGCGAGACCGGAGGGCTGTATTACCAGCACGATCCCGTTCCTGGCCTGCGGCTCATCATGCTGGACACCACGGAGACGCCCGAGACGGACTATCTCACGTGGCGGGGGTACGTCTCGCCCGAGCAAGCCGACTGGTTTGCCCGCGCTCTCGATTCACTGGATGGCCGGGTGCCGCTCATCGGTCTGCATCACCCACCCCGTCCGCCGCTTCCCTTTCTGAGGCTGATGCGTCTCATGCCCCCCGATGAGCGCCGACTGCTCGACTGTCTGGATCGCCTGCCGGTAACCGGGTTCCTGCTGGCAGGTCACTATCACGTCAGTCATGCCAGGCATGTTGGACGTGCCACCATCCTCACGGGACCATCCCTGGTCGAGCATCCCCACGCCTTCCGGGTTTGCGAGATCGATGAAAGCGGACTGCATGTGCGCTGGCATGCCCTGCCCGGAGAGCCTCTTCCACGGCGGGTCTTTTCCCTGGGCAACCGTCTCCGTCACCGCGTCATTGCCCGGCTGAACCGTGCTCATCACGGGTCGTTCCCCTTATCCGGGGTCTCGTCGTGACCACGAGGAGGGCACTGCCCTCCGTCGACTGGTCCGACCTTCCCCTGCCTCGCGAGGTCCGTCTCGGCCTCGGAGAGCGTTGGCCGGGGCCACGACCCTTCCAGGTCGAGGTCGCGCGCACCGTTCTTGCAGGCGAGGATCTCGTCCTGCGAGCCCCCACGGGGAGTGGCAAGACCCTGGCTTATGGCTGGCCCTTGCTTTCGGCCTGTCTTTCAGCGAACACCGGACTCCGTGCACTGGTCGTGGTGCCCACGCGTGAACTGGCCGTCCAGGTCACCCGGGCCCTGCGGGAATCGCTGGGCGCACCCCGCCCCGTGATCTCGGCTGCTTACGGGGGCGTCGATGCCCGGAACCAGAGCCGGGCCATTGCGCGCGGCGTCGATCTGCTGGTCGCCACGCCGGGGCGTCTGCGTGACCTGCTCGCGCGGCGTCATCTGGATCTCTCCGGAGTGAAGGCCTGGGTCGTCGACGAGGCAGACGAACTCTGGAATGGCGGCTTCCGGGACGATCTCCTGGCCATTCACGAGGCGTTGCCTCGCGAGGTCCGGACCATCTGGGTATCTGCCACTGCGGATCCCGCAAAGCCTGGCCAGTTGCCCCCGTGGTGGTCGGCCTGTCCGAAGATCCTCGGTGTCGATCCGGGCAGGCAAGAGCCTGCGCCCGTCCCCGAGCCCATCCGGCATCTCTGGGTGCAGGTGCAAGCCGACCGGAGACGCGGGATCCTGCTTGGCATCCTCCAGCGCGAGGCCGGTCAGGCCTTCGTCTTCGTCAACCAGCGGGACGAGGCGGCACCGCTGGCCCGATGGTTGCGGCGGCAGGGGCTCTCGGCCGCCTATCTCACGGCACGCTCGACTCAGGCCGAGCGACAGGAGGCCCTCGAGGGCTTCCGCCGTGGGGATGACCGGATCCTGGTGGCCACGGACCTGGCGTCTCGTGGACTCGATGTGCTCGCAGCCAGGATGGTGATCAATTACGAGGTTCCACTCGATCGAACCCACTACTGGCACCGTGCGGGGCGTACCGGACGGGCCGGGATGGACGGCCGTGTCTACACGCTGTCCGCTCCCGCGGAGGTCGAGCCGATGCGTCGGCTCAGGTCCGAGGTCCCTTTCGAGGTTATCCGGATCCGCCCGGCTCAGGAGCAGACACGCCATGCGGGCCCGGGGCCTCGTGTCGGGGGACGGAGCCCGGCTTTCAGGGGAAAAGACGCTCCAGGACCACAGCCACCCCGTCGTCCTCGACGCGGGTCGTGACCTCGTCGGCGGCTTCTTGCAGGGCCTGGGGAGCCTGGCCCATCGCGACCCCCCACCCGGCCTCGCGCAACATCTCGAGATCGTTGAGGCCATCTCCGAAGGCCACGATATCCGCCGGGGCGATGCCCAGTCGACGTCCGAGTTCGTGCAGGGCACGTCCCTTCGAGATGTTCGGGTTCGCCAGCTCCAGGAACTCCGGAATCGAGCGCGTGACATACAGGTCCGCACCGAATCGCTCCCGAGCAAGGGGCATCAGACCGTCGATCGTCCCGGAATCGGCGATCGCCACCAGCTTGGTGGCAGGGTGGGTCAGACAGGCTTCCAGCGGCCTGGCCAGGCTGGCTTCCACCCCGGCGATCCGGCAATACAGGTCGCTTTCGGGACTGACCCGCTCGATGTACAGACGGTCCTGCACGTAGCAGTTGATGGCCAGGCCGTGCTCACGGAACCAGGCGATCGCCGCCCGCGTGGTCTCCAGGGGCATCACCTCGTGAAGCCAGTCCACCCCGGAGGCCACATCGTGGATCCATGCTCCCTGGTAGCAGACGATCGGGGTGTCGAGTCCCAGGCTCAGGGCATGCGGACGGGCCGAGCGTAGCATCCGTCCAGTCGCAAGGACCACCATGGCACCCGCTGCTCGAACCCGGGCGATCGCGGCCTGCGTGCGGGCACTCATGCGCCCCTCGCGGTCGAGCAACGTCCCATCGAGATCGCACATGACGAGGCGTGGGGGGTGGGTTGGTCCGGAAGCGGGCATGGGTCCTCGCGGGCGAACGGGCGTGGTGACCGTGATATACTTGGCGCGGATCGGTCGTGACTGCGGGAGATCTTCCTTTGGACGCACGCCAGAACGCCATCTTCATTGTCACCGGACTGTCCGGGGCGGGCAAGAGCCAGGTCATCCGCTGTTTCGAGGACCTTGGCTTCCTTTGCGTGGACAATCTGATTCCCGCCTTGCTCCCCCAGTTCATCGAGCTGACCTATCCGCGGATGGGGCAGATCGCGATCGTCATCGATCTCCGTGGGGGAGCCTTCTTCCAGGAGCTACCGCCCGTCCTGGATCGGCTCCGCAAGGAAGGGTATCCGGCCAGGGTGGTCTTCCTCGAGGCTTCAGACGAGGTGCTCCTGCACCGCTTCAGCGAGACGCGTCGTCGGCATCCCCTCTGGGGTCAGTCCACGCTCGAGTCGTCCATCCGTGACGAGCGTGAACAACTCGCCGAGATCCGCGCACTCGCGGACGTCATCCTGGATACCACGGAACTTTCGACCCGGCAGCTCAAGGAAAAGCTGATCTCGAGCTTCATCCAGACCGACCAGGCTGCCCAGTCGATGCAGGTGACGGTCAAGAGCTTCGGCTTCAAGTTCGGTCCGCCCATGGATGCCGATCTCGTCCTGGACGTGCGGTTCCTCCCGAATCCGCATTACATCGCCGAGCTCAAGCCCTTCACGGGACTGCACGAGCCTGTCGCCGACTTCGTGCTCAGCCATCCCGTGACGCTCGAGTTCCTGGAACGGTTTCTCGATCTCGCCTCCTTCCTGCTTCCTCACTATTCGAAGGAAGGCAAGACCCATCTCGCCATCGCCATCGGTTGTACCGGAGGACGGCATCGCTCGGTGGCGATCGCCCACCAGCTCGCGCTGTGGTTCCGACGCGATGGCTATGCCGTGGTGGAAGAGCATCGCGACATCGACAAGCAGAACGATCTGTACACCCGCGACGCTGTTCGCGGTCCGGCCTGACGGTCGGATCCGGCGGCTGGGGATTGCAGATGCGCTGGCTCCGTTGGTGGACTCCCGGCATGGGGATCAAGCGCTGGGTGGGCGTTTCCGCCGCCGGCCTGCTCTTGATGAACGGGGGCGTCAGCGTTCTGACCTATGCGCTGGTCCGGGAGGTGCAGGGAGTTCCCCGGTCCCCACTCTGGTCCCTGGGGCTCGTACTGGCCGTGGCAGGTGCCCTGGGGTCTGCCTGGGGCGCCCGACGCCTCATCGGCGCCATCGCGAGAGCCTTGCACCCGGCGCCCCCCCGACTGCTCGATGCCTTCTACCGGAACCGGATCCGCAAGGGACCGCGGATCGTCGCCATCGGCGGGGGGACGGGCCTCGCGACGCTGCTCCGGGGCTTGAAGCACTTCAGTGACAACATCACGGCCGTCGTGGCCATGACCGACAACGGCGGCAGCTCGGGGCGACTCCGGGCCGAACTGGGGGTCCTCCCCCCTGGCGATCTGCGTCACTGTCTCACGGCCCTGGCTGATGAAGAGGAGCTCCTCACCCGCCTTTTTGGCTACCGGTTCCAGGGGGATGTGGGCCTCGGCGGCCATTCGTTCGGTAATCTTTTCCTGACGGCGATGGCCGACCTGACGGGGGACCTCGACCAGGCCATCAAGGCCTCCAGCCGGGTTCTGGCCGTGCGCGGACAGGTTTTGCCGGCCACCCTCGACCCACTCGATCTGGTGGCCCGCTTCGAAGATGGCGCGGTGGTGCGCGGGGAATCGGAAATCGCGGCGCATCGGGGTCGTATCCTCGAGGTGACGTGTGATCCGGCCTCGCCCAGGGCGCTGCCCGAGGCCGTCCGGGCCATCCTGGAGGCCGATCTCGTCCTGCTCGGGCCTGGAAGCCTTTACACCAGCCTCGCGCCCAATCTCTTGATTCCCGAGATCCGCGACGCGCTCCGGCAGAGTCCCGCCTGTCGATTGTTCATCTGCAACGTCATGACCCAGCCCGGTGAGACGGATGGATTCTCGGCATCGGAGCATCTCCTGAGCTTGCAGCGTCTGGCGGGATCTGACATCGTCCACGCGATGCTGCTCAACGAGTCCATCCCCGTCGAGGGTCTCGAGCGATATGCATCGGTGGGGCAGCATCCCGTCGAACTCGACCTTCCAGCGTGCCGGGCGCTCGGTGTCGAGGTTCACCTGGCGCCTCTGCTGGCCGAGGAAGCCTTCGTCCGGCACGATCCCGCCCGCCTGGCCCGGGCGATCGCCGAAAGCTTCGCTTCTTCACGCCGCCGGGAAGGACGCCGCCTCGTGGCTTTCGAACGACCCGGGATGCCGGGACAGCTGTCCCGGGAGGCCCGGTGAATCTCTCGTTTTCCCGGGATGTGCGGCTGGAACTGGCTGCGCTCGAGGCCGAGCGCACATGCTGTCAGGTGGCCGAACTCGCCACACTCGTCTCCGTGAGCGGCCGTCACCTTGCCGACGGGGGGCTGGCAATCGCCCTGGATCTCCCTGCCACGGCCAGACGGGTTTTCCGCCTGACCCGGGCCATCAAGGGCCTGGTTCCGGAGTTGCGGCACGACGCGCCGGATGGCAGAAGCGGATCCCTGAGCGTGGTGCTGCGCGGGGAAGGGGGGGGGGTGCCCAAACTTCCCGTGCTGGATGCAAAGGCTCTGCGACGTCGTTGCTGTCGTCGCCGGCAGCTTCGTGGTCTTTTCCTG
>JBEIFE010000081.1:0-6966 GCA_040382575.1 Candidatus Sericytochromatia bacterium | reverse complement strand
GGACCTGGCCTGGACCCGTCCGGGGTCGAAGCCCTGCCCGTCGTCCCGGACCGTGAGTACCAGCTCACGGTCCATCCCGTGCAGGCCGATGCGAAGCTCGCGAGCACCCGCATGCTTCACGACATTGTGGATGGCCTCGCGCAGGAGCCAGTACCCGGCCTCCTCGCGGCCCGACGGCAGGGCTTTCGGCCAACCCTCGCTCTGGACGTCCACCTCGAGCCCCTCGCGTGCCTGGAGGTCGATGGCCCACTCGCGGACCGCTGCGAGCAGCCCCTCGCTGGCCAGCGTACGCGGGACGAGGTCCTGGCGCACGCGGATGATCTCGTCGAGGATGCGCTGGTTGAGGTCTCCGGCTTCCTCGAGGCGCGCATCGCGGACGTCCCGGCTCAGCCGGCGCAACAGCCGACCGACCGCGATGACGAGCTGCTGCGCCTCGTCGTGCAATTCGCCGTCGATGCGGGCGCGCTCGCGGCGGGCCTCCTGTTCGAGATCGCGCGCGTAGGTCGCGAGCAGGGTCGCCCGGTCACGCAGCCAGGCACGCTCGAGTCGCAAGAGCCCCCCGGCCGTCGCCAGCGTCAGGAAGGCCCACGGTCCCGACACGGGCACCTCGATGCCCCGATCGAGCCCCAGGTAGGCCAGGGCGCCGAGGCCGACGAGTGCCCCGAGCCATCCCGCCAGACGTGCGCCGGGAAAGAGACCGCGCGCACGGGCCAGCCAGGCTCCGAGCCCGAATAGCAAGCCCCATCCGAGCGCGAGGCCCGGGAGTGGCAACGGGCGCAGGAGGCGATCGCCCAGCATGTTCTCGACGACGGTCGCATGCAGTTCAACCCCTGAGACAGGACCGGGATGGGGCCCCTGGAAGCCCGTATCAGGAAGGCCAGCCGCGGTGGCTCCCACCAGCACGATCCGCCCGCGCAGGGCTTCCGGGGGGACCTTGCCGTCCAGGACATCCACCAGGGCAAGTGTCGGAAAGGAGCCCGGCGGCCCCGGGAAATCGAGGGAAAGGCGCTCCGGTAGCGCCTCACCGGACAGGAGCGTTCCATGCGCTCCGCGGTGGGCCTGGACCAGGCCGGCCAGCGCCGCGCCCAGCACGGGCACCCGGGCACCGCCGGCCTCCTGGACGGGCTCGACCACCCGGATCACCCCCGCGGGCTCTCGCGTGAACTGGACGAGGCCGAGGCCAGCCGCCGCCCCGGCGAGCGCAGGCAGGGGGTGCACGAGCGGTGCAGTCATCGAGGGAGCCGACTGGAGCGGGCGGAACACGGGCAACACGACTCCACCATGTCGGGCGATCGCTGCGCGGAGACGGTCGTCTTCGCCTGTGGCGCGACGCCCGGGCTCCGTGAAGGCCACGTCGAAGGCGATCTCGGTGACCCCTGCCTGCCCGAGACGGTCGATGAGGTCAGCAAACAATTGTCTCGGCCATGGCATCTGACCGTGGCGCTCGAGCGAGCGCTCATCGATCGCCACGAGGGTCACGGGCGCCGCGAGAGGACGCGTCCCCCGCCAGCGGAAGGCCTGGGCCCGGACGGCCTGATCGCCCGCCACCAGGGCTCCCTGGGTCGCCAGAACGAGCGTCAACAGCGCCGAGGCCCCGAGCGTCACGAGGACGCCTCGGGCCTCGGAAGCGCCAGGCTCGCTCATCTGCGTCTCCTTCCCGCCCCGCATGATTCCCTTCATGCCCGTCGGCGGGGCCTCGAATCCGACCGTGCGACACAGCGTACCCGGCGGGTCATGGAGCATATCGAGGCAAGATCGGGCTCGCTTCCCTCGACAACCCCTCCGGGGCGTTGCCAGAAGCCGCTCTTCCTGTCAGGACGCCCTTTCCAGATGGAGACCACCCTTGGAGATCCAGCCGGGCCAGCCATCCCGCCGCGTCATGAAGCCGGTCTCCGCGGAGCGCGAGGATACCACTGCCTCTCCGGTGCACGAGCACGTGTCGGCTCCGTCTGCGCCTGCAAACCCGGCGACTGAGATGCCCCCGGAACAGTTCCGACCCTCCGCCCGGCTGACCACGCTGCAGGCCCTGGATCGCATGGTTAAACTGCGCGGTGGTCAGGCCGTCACCCGGACCGTGATGCAGGCCGTCCCCCCGAGCCAGGATCCCGTCTTTCATCACGCGACCGGCCAGATCTTCCAGGGCGTCCTCCAGGCCGCGCGTTCGAGACGTCCCGCACCGGATGCGGATCGGGCCGAGGCCCGACAGGCCCTCGCCGAGGTCATGCGACAGGATGGCGCCACTCCGACGCGTGACGCGGGGGCCAGGGCGCGTGCGCAGGGAGTCTGGGAACGGTTGAAGGCCACGCTGGGCCCCACGCCCGTCCCCTTCGAGCTCACGGTCGGCGACGATGCGCGCCCCCGGGCCTTCTCGGTGGGGGGAGGACAGGTGTACATCAGCGCCCGGCTGGTGAAGTTGATGCCCGATGACGCTCTCGCCTACGTGCTGGCCCACGAGATGCACCACGACCTTCACCTCGATGTACCGGCCACGGCCGCGGCCGATGCGGCCCTCGAGCGGATGGGCCAGGCCATCGAGCGCCAGTTCCCGGCCGGGGTCCGCTCGTGGCGCGCGCTCGATGCGATCGCCCTGCGCGCCGCGCTCGACCGCCAGATGGAGCTGGAAGCGGATCGTGCAGGCCTCGAGCTGGCCACCCGCGCGGGCTTCGACCCCGGCAAGGCCCTGATCATCCACCAGCCCGACCGCCTGCCCGGTTTGCCGCGGCTGCCGTTCGGGACCGAGCACCGCTGGCTCCTGCATCCGGACGACGCCGAGCGCCTGCGCGAGGCCCGTTCGATGGTCAACCGGGCTCGCCCCGCTTCGGGCGACGCCGCCACAGCCACCTCAGCGCCCACAGGCCGGCCCCCCACAGGGGACTGAAGACGAGGCCCCAGATCGCCACCGAGGCCAGGGCCGCCAGGGTCGCCCCGAGGGCACGCAGGGCCTCCCGCACCACCCCGGGCGCGGACCAGCCCGCGGGAGTACCCGGAGCGGCCGGTTCCTGCAGGGTGACGGTGACGGTCGCGAACGCCACCTGGGTGTTCAGGTCATTCAGACGAGCCTGGGCACGGTCGATCTCGCCGCGGACACGCGAAAGTTCGCGTTCCACCTCGAGCAATTCGGGGATCTTGCCCGCGCGTGCGAACAGGGCCTGCAGCTGGCGCTCCTCGGCTTGCCAGTTGCGGATCTGTGCTCCGAGGTCGTGGACTTCACCGCCCACGTCCTCGGCCGACGATTCGAGCGACAGGACGGTCCCCAGCCCCCGGACGCCGCTCATGAGGATCTCCAGGCCGTCTGCCGGAACCCGCAGGATGACGGTTGCCCCCATCGACTGCCCGCCGCGATTGAGCTGGCGAGCCTCGACGTAGCCTCGCTGAGCCCGGGCGAAGGCCTCCAGACTTGCCAGCGCAGGCTCGACCGCCTCGACCCGGAGGGTCAGCGAGGTGCGGGTGACGAGCATCGGGGCGCGGGCCTGTCTCCCGGGACGGGCAGCATCAGCGGCAGGAGCGACGGCCACCTTGCGAGCCTGATCGCTGGCCCCGGCCTCCGAACGGGAAAGGGCCTCGGGTGCCAAGGCAGCCTCCTGTGCCACGACGTCTGCTGGCGCGTTCATCGGGTCGGAGGGTCCCGATGCGCATGCCATCACCCCCGATAGCGAGACCGCGAGCAAGACGAGACCGACGTGCCGGAAACCTGGCCAGGGCTTCACGAGAACCTCCGTGGAAAAAATGGGGCAACCACGGGCCACCATACCCGCCTGCAGCGAGCTCTACCCCCGGGGGGACCTCGCAGCCGCAAAATTCAACGATGAAGCATCTTGAAATCAAGCAGGGCTTCATCTACCATCGGGCGCTATCCCGCCGCGAAGGAGATGCCCCTTGTCCCAGCCTGCCTGGCTCGCGATACTGGCTCTCGCCGGCGCCCTCGCGCCGCTGACCCTGCCCCGCATGAGCGATGGGCCGCACGAGCCGGAAAGGGAGCAGGTTCTTCCCGTTCAGGCCCTTCTGGCACTCGGACTCGCCCTCGGACTCGTGGCCGTCGGAATCGTCCCGGCGGGCGAACGAGCCTGGGCAGCCCTCATCGGCCTGATAGCGGGACTTGGACTGGGATGGGCCTGTGCATGGCGCGTTTCAGCCCCCGTGATCAACGGATGCGCGCTGGCAGTCGCCACGCTGACCCACCTCGTCGGCCCCTCCGCACTGGTGGAGTCCTACACCCATCTCGGCCTGGTCGCCGGGATTTCGGGAATGGCCGTCCTGACCTGGCTCGCACGCTCCGCCCGGCTGGACGAGAGCGTCCAGGCTGCGATCGCCACCTCCTCGATCGCCATGGCCACCCTCTGGCTCGATCGGTCCCTCTCGGGGATGGGCCTCTGGGCACTCGCGGCCGCGGGACTGATCATGGCGTGCCGCGCCCTGGTGGCCCGCACGAGCACCGGCCTCGCTTCCGTCTCCCTGATTCCGCTGGTCGCATTGGCCACCATCCCACCGGGGCTCTGGCTCCTGACGCTGCCCCCTGCCGCCTGGCTGACGCCCACCCTCGGCGTCGCGCTCGCGGGCCTCTTGGGGGTGATCGACCGATTCCCGGGGAAGACGGGCATGCCCCGATGGGCGCCCCTGGTCGTCATCGGGGGCGCTGGCTTCCTCGTGACGCGCCTCCTGGGCATGCCTGGCCTGACCCTGGTCGCCATGGCCATGACCCTCGCGTCACCGGCCCGGGGGCGTGCCGCGGACTGGCTGGCAGTGGCCTCCGGCGCCCTGGTCCTGCGTGGCGCTCTCCAGATCCTGGTGGATCGCACCTACCTGCAAGCGAGCGGGATCGACCTGACGCACCCGTACGCGTTCGCGAGCCTGGTGGCCGGCCTGGCCCTCGCCTGGACGATGACGCGTCCCGAGTCGCGCCGGGTCCGGTGGATACCCGGTCTCGTCCTCCTGGCACCGACGGTGGGGCTGCTCTTCCACACCGAGGCGCTCGCGGCCTGCCTGGCGGGGATCCTGGCCGGGACCCTCGTCCTCGGCCTCGGCGGCCTGGCCACGCGACACACGCGCGTGCTGGGTCCTTTCTCGGCCCTGGCCGGGGCGATCGCCCTGTGGAGCGCCCCCTGGCTCCTCGTGATGCGGGACGTCCCGCGCGCTCCACGACTGGTGGTCTGGATCGGGCTGATCCTGGTCCTCTCGGCAGGGCACTTCTGGCCCGACAGGACGTCGCGGTGACGGTCACCGGTATGGTGCTCCTGGCCCTCGCCGCGGAAGAGGGACCCGTTCAGGCGCCCGAGGTCCGGACGGCACGCCTGGAATCGGCCGCTCACCGTGCACTCGAGGACCACGGGGGGGGCGTGCTGGCCGTGGATCGCGCCACGGGACGCATGGTCGCCCGACTCGCTGCGGGAGCCCCAGGTTCGGTACGCCCCGTGGGCTCCCTGGCCAAGCTCGTGACGGCGCGGGCCATCACCCCCGTCTGGCCAGGGGCCTGGTCGGCCAGCTGGAGATGCACGGGAACACCGTGCTGGCGGGCACACGGTAAGGTGGGGCTTGCTGACGCGCTCGCCCTTTCCTGCCGGGTGCCGCTGGCCGAGTCCGGTGTCCGGCTCGGCCCCCATCAGCTGGCGAGGGCCTTCCGAGAAGCCGGATTCGAAACGCCATCGGGCGCCGCGCTCACCGGGATCCCTTCCACCGCCCTCGGGCGCATCGCCACCGGAGAAGACCCCCGGGTGCGTGCAGACGCGGCCCACATCGCGGCCTTCGTGCGCAAGCTGGCCAGCGAACCCGGGCCATGGCAGATGGCCCTGGCCCGTGGCGTGCAGGAAGGCACGGGGCGACTGGCCCGGGTTCCGGGGGAGGTCATCCGGGGAAAGACCGGCACCATCGACGTTCCGGGCGATCGCCTGCGCCGCGACGGCTGGTTCGCAGGCTACTCGGATCGACTGGTGGTCGTGACATGGATCTCCGGTGCCACGGGCTATGCCGGCGCCGCCCCCGTCGCCGGGGCGGTGTTCCGCGCGGACCGGCCCTGAGGGACGCCCGGATGTTCGCGGAGGCCCATCCCGACACCGCATCCGTCCACCTCCTGCAGGGACGTGTTCCTCCTGCCGTGGTCGTGGAAGCATCCCCTCGGGGGAGGATGACGCTGCGGGCTCGTGCGGGGAGGGTCTTGAGCGGGTCGCGCCTCCCGGTGGACCTCCTGGAAACGGCGGACGGAGGCTTCCGGATCCGTCTCGCCAGCGGAGCGTGGCGCCCCTATCCGGGACGGCTCCGCGTGACGGCCCGCGGTGAGACCCTTCACCTGGAGAACATCCTTCCACTCGAAACGTATGCCGCATCCGTGGCCCGTTCGGAGCTCGGGACAGGTGTACCGGAGGCGGCCCTGGCCGCGCAGGCCGTCCTGGCCCGGACGCTGGTGCGCCACGGGGCGGCCCATCCGGATGGAATTCCCTGCGACCAGGCCCACTGCATGGTTTACGGAGGCGCCCCGGACATGGCTGCCCGGCGTGCGGCGGGTGCTTCGGCAGGCTGGGTCCTGGGCACGCCGGGACAGCCACCTACCCCCATGTGCCACGCGTCCTGCGGCGGACACACGGCGATGACCGGGGCCGGAGCCGGGATGATGGGCCTGGGCAGCGGAATCGTCGACCCGGGCTGTCCGGGCGACACTTGGGCGCGAACGCTCTCGCGTGAGACCCTGCGTCGGGTCCTGGGAAAACCCACCTTGCAACGGATCGGCATCCGGGACCGGGATCCTGCCGGATGGGTGTCCAGCCTCTCGGTGGATGGCGTGGTCTTGCCCGTGTCGCGCTTCGCGGGGACGATCGGCCGGGAAATCGGCAGGGGGGCCTGGCCGAGCACCCGGTTCGAAGTCCTCGCCACCGGGACTCGGCCGGTAATCGAAAGGGACCGCACGGAACAGCCCCATACTTGTCGTCGGCACCGCAGGAAGCATAGACGGCGTCAGCGCCTGCAGATCCTGAGGGT
>JBEIFE010000080.1:0-7007 GCA_040382575.1 Candidatus Sericytochromatia bacterium | reverse complement strand
CGCCACGGGATCCGACAGGCCACCGATGTTCTGCGCCACACCCGAGAGATGGATGGCCCGCTCGGCCCGCGTGATGGCGACGTACAGGAGCCGGAGGCGCTCGCGGACGCCTTCCCAGCTGGCCTGTTCGCTCAGGTCCTCGGGCCGGAAAACCCGCTTGCGAGCGAGCCGTGCCTCGGCGACGAGGCGCCTGACATCCTGACCCATGGCCTGACCGGGATGT
Organism: Candidatus Sericytochromatia bacterium; assembly: GCA_040382575.1. GTDB lineage: Bacteria > Cyanobacteriota > Sericytochromatia > S15B-MN24 > UBA4093 > JAYKJE01. The sequence goes on along the minus strand of JBEIFE010000080.1, from coordinate 6,784 downwards.
CCCGGGAAGTGGCTTCGACCGTTCTTGAACGGGCCAAGTCCGGGAATCCAGACGGCTTCGAACTCGGATCCCTTCGAAGCATGCATGGTCATGATGCGGAGCTGCCCCCTGGCCTCGACCTCCCGCGAGGGTTCCGGAACATGAAGCCGGGCAATCGCGGCATCCTGGCCGAAGCGCGCAACTTGCATCCGTAGAGCTTCCCAGGGATTGTCATGCGAGCCCCCCTCGCGGGCCATCACACGGCGAACTCCACCCAGGACGCGGGCAGCCAGAGCCGCTCCGTCGCTCGAACCGACGAAGGCCTCCGCGAGCGTGGGCAACCAGTCGTCCACGGCCCGGGCTCGATCCTGGAGGGCCACGCGCATCCAGTCGGCCACGGTGAGCATCACGGCATAATCACGTTCGGAAACGTCCACCGGGCGCCTGGGAGCGTGCCCCAGTTCGGGAAACACGAGTTCCTCGATGCGGAAAGCCTTGCAAGCCCGACCGAGCGAGTTCCCGTCCTGCCAGGTCGCACCCCGGAAATGCAACCAGGACTCGCATAGCCTGCGAAAAGAGGCCTCTGCCTCGCGTGCCGGGTGCGCGAGCAGAGCGAGGATGCACTCGAGCAGGGCCAGGAAGCGAGAGGTCTGCAGCACCGCCACGGCATCCTCGGGCATCGGGATGGCCAGGGTCTCGGCCATCTGGGTGTATCGACTCACCGCGGCATTCGAAAAGAGCAGCACGGCAGCCGTCCCCTCCGGATGTTCACGGAGGTAGCGTCGTACGGCCATGAGGACGGCGTCCCGCTCCTCGTCCTCGGAACGATACAGGGTCCAGGTGGGCGGGCGGAGCGCGGGAGGATTGATCTTGCCTGCCGTCGAGGAGCGGATCGGGATATGCAGGAAGGTCTCACGGAGAGGCACGTGCGGGCCATGCTGCGCCAGGTCGAGCAGGCTGTTGGCCAGTTCGATGACCTCGGGAGCGCTGCGGCTGGATTCATCCATCCGGACGTGGCGACCATCGGCATCGAGGTCGGAACAGAAATCACGGAAGAATGTCGGATCGTTGAACGTGAAGGTCGTCGTGATCGACTGGTTGGAGTCCCCGACCCGGACCAGATTGCCAGACCCCCCGTATGCGGAATCCGTGAGCAGACGGACCAGGCGAGCCTGCATCGGCGTGGAATCCTGGGCTTCGTCCTCGAGGATGAAGCGATGACGAGCCTGGATCCGGGATCGGAGAGCCTCGTCTCGCTCCAGCCACTCGATCGCCTGGCGAACCTGGTCATCGAAGTCGAGGAGTCCCTCGCGCTGCTGGGTCTCGAGGTAGTGGGCGATCGCCCGAGCCTGGGGCTGAAAGTCGCTCCCCATGCGCTCGACGACCTCGTCAGGAGCCAGGCCCTCGTGCTTGGCGAGCGACACCAGACGGGGCAACTCGCGCAGCAGATCCTCGACGGCAGGCTCTCGGTCCTGGTTGCGCAGCCAGGCACGGCCAGCCGGGGACGCCCAGAACCCCTCGAGGCCGGCACGCAGGAGCTGTCGTTGCTCGAGTTCGGTGATGACCGTCCACGTGGACTGGAGACCGCCGGAGGGATCCTCCCAGGAAGTCCGCTGCTTGAGCATGCCCAGGCAGAACGCATGGATGGTCATCGCCTGAAGTCCGTAGGCACTCAGGCCGGCTTCGGAGAGAGACTTCGCGATGCGCTGACGGAAATTCTGGGCCGCGCTGCGCATGTAGGTGAGGATCAGGATGTTCCGGGGGGAAACCTCGAGTTCCCCGATGAGACGACCTGCGAGCTGGGTGAGGATGAAGGTTTTGCCCGCTCCAGGAACCGCCGAGATGGCCATGCGGCCCCCCGTGTAGGCCAGTGCCCTGGCCTGCGCAGGTCGTAGCGTCAGGGTCGAAGCGGGAAGGCGGGCCTCGAGGCTCTCCATCAGCGCGACCTCGCCAGGATCCGCTCGAAGAGCGAGGGGAGCTCCCCGAGATTCTCGCGCCCCTCGGCGTCCACGAGGCAGGCGTGCAGGTGGAGCCGAGACCGGACCCGCGCGATGGAGGCGAAGAGCACGCGCGCCAGCTTCTCCCGGGCATCGACCTCGTCAGCCTCCAGGGTGCGAGCCCCCCCGGTCCAGGACGGCGAACAGACGCGGGGATGCACGAGTTCACGCCGGTCATGCTTCTGCCAGCGCTCCGAGCCCAGATCGAGCAGGAAGAGATGATCGAGCCGGTCACCCGGCGCCCGGAAGCCTCGCTCGGCAAGCTGACTGGCCGTCGCGAGCATGACGGCATCGCGATGGGGGGCCCGGCGAAAAAATGGACGCTCGGCGATCGGATTTCCATCCAGGTGGGCCAGGAACCGCTCGCCGATCAGGTGAGGAGCGGTCTCGCCCAGGTGCCGCTCGATGCGCTCGAAGTCCCTCGCCAGTTCGAGCAACTGCCCGATCTGGCTGATACCGCGCTGGGCCTGCTCGTCGATCGCCCCGCTGGCCAGGCCCGTGGCCTCGAGTTCGACGAAGGCTTCCCGGAAGAAGCCCTCCAGACTGTGCAGGGGAGCTTCACGGCGGCGGGTGAGCCAGGCCCGGACGTGGTCCAGATGCTTCAGAGACTCCACATCGGCCCGGGGAAGCACCATGAGGAGCTGCTCGCGCGTGGGCAGGCCGCCATCTGGCCCCGTGAGCCCGGCGGCCACCCGGGACAGGCGGATCGGATCCAGACCGGTGAGCACCTCCAGCAGCTCGAGACGCTCGAACTCACCGACCGGGCGTCCCCAGGCTGGATGCGCGAGCCTCGCCGCCGCGAGCAAGATCCGCACAGGGCGATGATCCGTCAGGCGATTCGTTCCAGCGAAGACATGAAGACCGATGCCGGCCCGTTCGAAGCGATGACGGACGGACCAGATGATCAGGCTGTCGAGTGCAGGCACCACCAGGGCGATGCGCGATGCGTCACCCTCGCGAGCGAGTTCGGCCACCTCCGGGACGACGGCCTCGACCATCTGGGCGTGTGACAGGTGATCCAGCTGACACGTGAGGGAAATCTTGCGCGACATCCGCGAGACGCCGTCGCTGGCAAGACTGGCATGAACGCACCGGGCCAGCTCGAGATAGGGTGGATCGTCACCACGAGCCACCGTTTCGACTGGCTGGCCACCACCAAGAGTCCGGGCACGCGCCAGATCGCCACCGAGATGCTCACGAAGCCCGCCGCGAAAGGCAGGCTCGACGGAAGCGTCGTCCCGATCACCCGCCAAGAAAGCGTGAATCGTGATGCCCGAGCCGACACAGCGCTCGACCCAGCCGAGGAGGCTCCCGGGCAGGTCGTCCAGATTCTCGATGAGCCAGTGCTGCGTGGAGGCCTGGAAAGCCTCCTGGAAAGGGGGGTGTTCGGAAAGGATCCGCGAGAAGACATCGAGCGCCAGAGCATGGTCGAACACGCGATGCTCGAGCATCCCGCGGACGTAATGTTCCAGCAATTCTCGCAGTTCCCCGGGAGCGACGAGTTCGGGCAGACCCTCCGCGAGGCGCTGCTCGAGCCCGGGAAGGCCCTCCGCATCCAGAGCCGAACCACCATTCTCGATCCAGCGGGCGAGAGCGTCGAGCAACTGGACATCCTGGAGGTTACGTGGCGAACGCGCCCACTCGAGCAGGCGCCCTTCGGGCCCCCGGTAGGGTGCGGTGAACCGGGCAAGGAGGGCCTGCGCCATCCCGATGGCGACGTGGCGGGGCTCCGCCATCCGGCGCCCGGGAACGAAGCCCATGCGATCGAGCGCCTCGTCCACGAAGGGCCACCAGGCCTGGATCTGGGTCTGGATCCAGGCGCGGGGGGTCGAGACGAGCTGGGCTCCCGTAGGCAGATCCAGGCCGCCGCGCGGCTCCGCCGGACGCGCCTGCGGGGCGATGTGCTCGGGGAGATCCCCCTTCAGGAGAGAGACCCACGCGCTACGGCTCTCACTGGACAGCCAGACGAGGATGCGATCACTGGAAACCCCCGAATCCAGGAGCTCCCGGTAGCGATCCCAGACCGCCAGGGAGAGTTCCGGACCCGGTAGGCCGACCGTGACGCGCGAGACGATATCCTGCTGGAGACGGGCACGCATGGCGCCTAGCTTGCACCGGGATGGAGGAAGCTGTCAATCATCACGGCATCAGGAGAGATGCCATGCGCGCCAGCCCACCTGGAGCGCCGAGGCGGCGATCGCCCCCGCCAGCAGCAGACGCAGCACGGGTGCCGGCAAGCGCTGTCCCGTGCGCGCCCCGAGCGGGGCTCCGAAGATCGTCCCGATGGCAAGACATGCCGCCACGTCCCACGCGACGGGCCCACCGAGGACCTTGCCGATGAGGCCGCTGAAGGCCGTCGCCGCCACGATGGGGGGCGTCGTGACGACCAGGCGGTGGGGATCCAGACGATGAGTCCAGCGCAGCAGGGGGGCCAGCAAGACCGCGCCTCCGAGACCGCTCAAGCCCGAGAGGATACCGATCATCGCCACGACGACACGCGCGACCGAGCGAGAACGTGAAGAGGTGGTGAGCACGTCATCCATCGAACGTACCGAAGCCCGAGGCCAGGCGATCGCGACGGCGGAACAGGTCGTCAGCCCGGCGAACGTCCAGAGGATCCACGCTTCCGGGGCCCGGCCGGATGCAAGTCCCCCCAGCCATGCAAAAGCCGCCGAGATGAGAGCCAGCGGTCGCACGATCGGCCAGTCGATGCGCCCTGCCCGGGCGTGCTGATGGGAGGATAGTCCCATGGCGATCAATACCTGCACGAGGACGGCACCCGAGACCTGCGCAGGTGGCATGGCGGGTAAATCGAACCATGCGGGACCGATGAGCAACAGGGGAAAGAGGACGATGGCACCTCCTACTCCGAGCAGACCGGCGACGAAGGCACCCACCCAGCCCGCGATCACCAGGAAAACCGGAAAGGCGAGGGAAGGAGAGAAAGCGTCTTGCATGCTCCATTTCAGCATGCACGGCGATTCGATGGGCAGGCGCGCCATCCGTTCGCATGGGGTTCCATCGCGACCTGGCAATCGCTATGATGCTGAAATGTGACGGTGATGACAGATCCAGGCGGTCGAACCGGATGATGTTCAGGGTCCCAACCATTTCGAGAGCAGTCCCCGCTCTCGCGCTCGTCATCCTGGCTTGCCAGACCGAGCCTGGTTGGCTTGGCGTGCCAGGCTCCGCTCGCCGGGTGGTCCAGGCCACGACTCCGGCCCCGTGGCATCAGGCGGACATCGAATCGAACGCCACGCCCCCCCCTGCCCCTGACCTCTACCAGATCGCCACGAACCGCAGGCAGCTCGAGTTTCTGGTGTACGAGAGCGGGTTTGCGGACTCGGACACCGTCCGGATCACCGTGAATGGCGAGACCGTTCCAGGTTTCGACCAGTTCGATGCCGGTCAGAAGCCTGCCACGTTCTCGGTGGAGTTACCCGACGGCGTGACCCGCGTGACCATGACCGCCGTATCCAACGGAGCCTGCGAACCCAACACCACCTGCCTGGCCCCGCACCCACGGGACGTGCGGGGAAGGAACGTGCGCGCAGGTGGACGGTTCATGGCGGGCACGAGCGAGGGCTTCCGGATCGAGTACGTGGAATCCTACGGCGCGCTCGTTTCGCCTCAGCTCTACTTCACGCCGCAACCTTACTGAACATGAAAAGCGGGCGGCGAGTACCCTCGCCGCCCGTTCCGTGTCAAGAATCCTGGTTCTAGGCGGCCTTCGCAGCCGGCTTGGCAGGCAAGCGCGTGCTCTCGTCGAGCTGACGGATCTTGTCGTCATTCGAGCCCTGTTCGGTGTTGAGCTGACCGATCAGGCTGGTGAACGCCGTATACTGGGCCATCCAGGCCGGGATCTGGGTCCGCAGGGAAATCTCCTTCTCGCTGAGAATGGCAACCGGCTCGGCAGCCAGCTTCTCCCCCTTGGCCTTGAGTTCATCGAAGGTCTTGACCCCCGCTTGCGTGAAGGCCGTCTGGAGGATCTCCCTCCGGTCCTGCCCTGCATCGGCTTCCTTGGTGAACAGCTGCTTGTTCTGCTGCTCGATGCCCTGGATCTGACCGATGGCATCTATCCGCTTCCGGATGGGCTCTTCCTGCTTGTTCAGGTCGGCGATCTTGGTGTTCAGGGTCTCGAGCTTGCTCTTGAGTCCGTCGAACTTCGCGATCATGGCATCATCTGCCTCGGTCCGCTCCAGGGGCTTCAGACCACGCAGTAGCTCGACCGTCCCTTCCATCTCGCTGACTTCCTTCAGGATGGGCAACCGTTCCTTGCCGAGCGCATCTTCCTGCTTGACCAATCCATCAAGTTCACCCTGGAGAGCCTTCTTCTCCGCTGCGAACTTCGAGAGATCCTCGGGCTTCTTCTCACCGAGAGACTCGCCGGGTGCAGGCTTCCAGGAGTTGATGAAGTCGTTCACATCCTTGGCAGGCGTGCCATCCGGCTTCACGAGGTCATTGGCGGCATTCGTATCGGCATCGAATCGGCCGAGAGAACCCGTCACCTCACCATCGGTCCGAGTGGAAGCGATCGCACCCTCGAAATCGAGGTACTTGCCTCGATCCTGGATGGTGATGCTGTCGCCCTTGGCGGAGACGAGCGTGTAGTTCTCGCCATTCCGGGTGACCGACCCCCCATCGGGCAGGCCGATCTTCTCGTTGTCCTTCATCTCGACCTTCTTGCCGTTGATCAACAGCTCGTTGTTGGCCGTCTTGAACGAGACAAGGTCGCTCCCCATCTGGATGGCGGCTTCGGTATTCACGGTGGAACCATCTGCCCCCGTGCCGGGAATGCTCTCGTGCTT
>JBEIFE010000079.1:0-7095 GCA_040382575.1 Candidatus Sericytochromatia bacterium | reverse complement strand
ATGGCGTGGCGGCAAGATCGAGTCGCGTGACCAGCTCCGACGCCTGCGGGACGAACTGGGCGTGAAAACCGTCGTGTGCCTGGCTCGCGATTCGCTCGGCGCGCGTGGGGACAGCGAACTCGAGTGGGCATCGGAGCTCGGGATGAAGATCGAGACGTGCTATCTGGGAGACCAGCCTCCTGCAGAGAGCCGCTGGACCCGGGTTCGCGAAACGCTCCGCACGGGGGATGTCTACGTCCATTGCAAGTGGGGCGCGGATCGCACCGGCGCGATCGTTTCCCGGTACCGCCAGGAGGTCCAGGGATGGACGGCAGGTAGGGCTTTCGAGGAGGCTCTGAAGTACGGATTCAAGCCATGGCTCGGGGATCTCCGGGTATGGATGGGGGTCGAGCGAGGGACTGCCTCTCCCCCTCCACGAAAAGGAGCCTGACGGATGTTCGGGCTGTTCCGTCCATCGAGGCCCGAGTCACATGGCCTTGTCGCGTCCCTCGCGGGCTTGCTGGTCGCCCCGGTCATGCTGACTGGCTGTCCAGGAGGGGGGCCGGTTTCCACCGTGACCGAGTCGCCCGGTGAACTGGCGGGCCGTCCTCTGGCGATCCAGGATCTTCCTGCATGTCCGGTTCCGCCCGCTGCGGGATCCGCGCGCGAACGTGCCGAGCAATCCGAACTGGTCGCACGGCAGACTGGCCGCACGAACGCGTCCCGCGAGTCGTTCGACCGCTGGCATGACGGCGGACTCCCGCTGGCGCACAGTGCACGCACCGACACGCTTCTCGTCGAGGCCCGTTTCGTACCACCCCGGGCAGCCCGCGCCCTCGCGATGGTTCATGTCGCCATCCATGACGCTCTACTCGCTGCGGATCGCGACCAGGCACGTTTCCGTCGCGGCGGGCCGTGGCTCCGCGCCACCCGGCTGGCGACGGCGGACGTCCGGGTGAATACGTGGCGGTACCCTTCCGAAGGGGCCGTCGTCGCGGGGGCCTGGGAAGCGGTGATGACCGCCCTGGTTCCCGACGCCAGCGCTTCGATCGCCCGGGAAGCACGCGAGGCGGTCGAGTCCGAACTCGATCTGGGCGTCTCCGCCCCCTCGGACGTGCAAGCGGGTCTGGCTCTCGGTCGCGAGGTGGGCGCGCGCGTCATCCGTCTGCGGGAAGACGACGGCTCGACGCAACCGGCCACGGAGAGTCTCGAAGCGGGTCCGGGTCGCTGGGGCCATCGTGCGGCCATGGAGCCCCGTGCCGGTTCGTGGCGCCCGTGGTGGATCGGCCGCGGGGACCGCTTCCGTCTGACGGGGGTAGCCACGGGCTCCGAGGCCCTCCAGGAAGAACTCTCCGAGGTTATTCGCGAGGTCGACAGTCTCAGTCGCTTCCCCTGGAAGCTCGATCAGGCGTCGTACTGGAACTTCGACGTCCCGGCGATCTTGTGGTCCCAGGAGGCCCGGCGTCTGCTGCGCCTGAGACCGGTGTCGAATCTTGTCAGGGCCCGCGTTCTGGCAGAGCTCGCGTCCCTTGAATCCGATGCGTTCATCGCCGCGTGGGATACCAAGTACAGGGTTCTTCGCCCCAGACCGGCGATGCTCGATTCCAGTCTTCAGGCCCGGATGCCCTTTGCCACGCCGCCGCATCCATCCTATCCCTCGGGACATGCCGTGGCTTCTGCTGCGGGGGCGACCTACCTGTCCCGGGTGTTTCCGGCCGAACAGCGCCACTTGAACGACCTGGCCAACCAGGCCGCGATGTCCCGGTTGTATGCCGGGATCCATTTCGCGAGCGACAACCTCGCGGGCCTGGAGCTCGGCAAGCGGGTCGGGCAGGCGGTTCTCGAGACATTGCCTGCGCCACCACCCGTGATCCAACCATGATGCCGGCCCCGTGCCGGCCCTGCGTCATGGTCACGACCCTCGTGGGGGCAAGCTTGTGGATCTCCGCATGCGGGGCGGGATCGCCCGGGAGAGAGTCGTTCCCTTCCCGGGGCGTGCTCCCACCGACCTATCCGGGCGGGGCCATTCGAACCGAATATTCCGGAACCCGGCCGATCGACGACCGCACCATGACTCCTGCTGACTGGCTCGGTCAGGCTCGCTGGTGGGAAAACTTCGAGAGCGGGAGTGCCTCGTGGTCCCTCCGGATCTTGGCGGGCCAGGGCTCCTGGCGGGTCGAGCGCTTCGGGGCTTGCGGGGCCGCACTGGTGGTGCGCCTGTCTGCTGGCGGGGAAGCCGTTGCCGAGATGCCCCTCCCGGGGGCTGTTCGCTCGGGCAGTCGTTACCGCGCCTGGCTCGCGGGACAGGGACGGGCGAGCTCCACCCTGTCCGTCGAGTCAATCCAGGGCTCGATCACCCTGTGGTCGGGCTCCGGAACTCCTGGCTGGCAACCATTCCCGCTGGTCTCGACGGCCGTTCCTGTGCCCTTGGCACCTGCGCGGCTCATCTGGCGGGTTCAGGCCGAGCAGTCGTCGGGCGTAGCCCTCGATGACGTGGCCGAGCTTCAGCCGGCTGGCTGACCGGCGGCGGTCAAGCAACTCTCGAAGCCCCGGGCCAGTTCGTCCCGATCGAGATGCCGACCGATGAACACCAAGACATTGCGACGATCGTCTCCTGGTTCCCATTCGGGACCGGGGGCGTGGTCAAAGAGCATGTGGACGCCCTGGAAGACCATCCGCCGCGGTTGTCCCGCGAGATCGAGTAGACCCTTGAACCGGAACAGGTCCGGTCCCCGGGTCTGGAGCAGCTGGCCCATCCAGCGATTGAAGGCTGCTGGATCGACCTGCCCGGGTACGGTCAGGCTCACCGAGGTGACCTCTCCATCGTGACGGCCAGTCCCGTGGTCATGCGCGCAGTCCGGCTCGCAGGTTTCTTCGTGGGCGTGCTCATGGTCATGCTCCTGGTCATGCCCGTCGTCGTCGGCATGTTCGGGCAGACTTTCGAGATGCGCGAGGACGCGATCGAGCTCGAAGCAGCGCAGGTCAAGCACGTCGTCGAGCGCGACCACACCCCTGCTGGCCCGGACGAGCCGCGCCCCGGGTCGGACCTGACGGATGAGCGCTTCGATCTGATCAGCCGCTTCCGGGGAGACCCGATCGCACTTGTTGAGGATCACGACGTCGGCGAATGCCAGCTGGGTGCGGACCTCTGGACTGCGGTCGATCTGGTGCTCGAGATGGACGGCATCGACCACCACGAGGATCGCATCCAGTCGGAACTGGCTCTGGATCTCGGCGTCGGTGAAGAAGGTCTGCACGACCGGACCGGGGTCGGCTACCCCGGTGGTCTCGATCCAGATGTGGTCGAAGCGATCTCGCCGCTTGAGCAGGTTGCCCAGGATCCGGATGAGATCTCCGCGCACGGTGCAGCAGAGGCAGCCGTTGTTCATCTCGAAGATTTCTTCCTGGGCCCCGATCACGAGGGCCTGGTCGATTCCGGCTTCTCCGAACTCGTTCTCGATGACGGCGATCCGTTTTCCGTGCTCGGCCGTCAGAACGTGGTTGAGCAGGGTGGTCTTCCCGGCACCGAGGTATCCGGTCAGGACCGTCACGGGGATGCGATCGTCGATTTCATCTGTCACGGAAGAGGTCCTTTCCGGGCGTCTCGCGGAGTCTGGATTCATGAACGACTGGTGTCACGGCCGGACAGGATGGCCACTCCGCCGTCCACGCAGCCCGCCGCGAGGTAGGTATCGTCCCGTGACCAGGAGAGCGTCGAGACGCCATCGTGCAGCGCCACCGCCATAAGGGGTTCGACACCGCGATCGAATCGCCAGACCATCACGACGGCATCGGATGCCCCCGAGGCGACCAAGGAACCGCGATGCTGCGCGGCGAGCGCCTCCAGGGGTTTGCTGTGGCCTTCCAGGATCCTGGGGGTACGTCCCTCGGGACCCGGTCCCGAGCAATCCCAGACCGTCACGCAGTCGCTGCCACCCGTCGCGAGCCATCGGCTCGAAACATCCCACGCGAGCTGGCGGACTTTGGACGGATATCCGCTCATCTGGAGCGGGGTGCGTGCTCCGGGCATCCAGAACTGCATGGTTCGATCATGGTCACCGGTCGCCAGGAAGCGCCCATCCGGGCTCCAGGTCACGAGCAAGCTCACGCCAGGTTGCTCGCGGACCTCCTGGGGGGCCTCGATGAACGGTGTCCACAGGGCGATCGCCCCGGGCAAGGCCACCGCAAGTTGCTTGCTGCCGGGCTTCCACGCGAGGTCCACGATGCCACGATCCAGGGGACCCACTGCCCGGTGCAGCGTGCCCTCCGGTTTCCAGAACTTCAGGTGACGTCCGGCTGCGCTCGCGAGGAACTTGCCTTCAGATTGCCACCCGACCTTGATCCCCCAGCCATCTCCACTCGGACATGCGCGGGTTTCGCCCGTCGTGCCATGCCAGAGGCGCACATGACCATCGTGCCCGATGCTGGCCAGCCAGTCTCCGCGGGGCTGCCAGGCCAGGTGCTCCGTGCCCCCCTCATGACCGGGCAGGCGGGCCACGGTCTCACCCGATGAAGCATCCACGATCAGGATGGGACCGCTGATCGAGGCGATCGCCACCCACGGGCGCGTGGCATGCCAGTCCAGGCACTGGACGTGGTCCCCCGCCGAGAGGGAGTGCAGGACCTCCCAAGAAGGGGCTTCGCGTGCATCCATCCGGCATCAATCCATGATCAGGCGACGCACGACGTGGTTGCCGCGGTCGCAGATGAGCACGCTGCCGTCCTGCAACACCGTCAGGCCTGCCAGGTTGTTCGAGAGTTGCACGCTGCGAGCATCACCATCGATTGCCTCGAGGCCATGGCGCGCGACGGTCGAGACCTGGTCCGTCGTGAGGTCGATCATCCGGATGGCCCGGTTCAAGGAGTCCGGCACGTACAGGCGGTTACGCGTGGCATCCAGCGCGAGACCACTCCAGACGTTCGTGAAGACCTGACGCTGAGGGATGTTGTCGGCGAAGTGGAACTTCGCGGACAGGCGGTAGCCATCCTGATACCCCATCACCCCGGTGTCGCCATAGTATTCCACCGAGGCCGTGGAGTCCTGGGAGGGAATGACCGAGCCAGATGCGACCGTCCCTGCGAAAGTCTCGACCAGACCATTCCGGAAACTGTCTTCATAGGGGGCCACCGCGCGGCGAATGACGTTGTTGAGGTTGTCGTAGATGTACAGCTCCTGGTTGGTTCCCGCCTTGCGCCAGACCACGCTGATCGGACGGTTCAACGATGCGCGCAGGCCAGAGTTCGGGCCCGCTGGCTGATCGATCACGCGTCCCAGTTCGACGCGGTTGGAATACCCATCTCCGATCACCGTGACGACACTACCCGAGGCCTGGATCATCCGGATCCGGTTGTTGCGGCGATCCGCGACGAACAGGTTGCCCCTGTCGTCGAAGCTCAGACCAGACGGATCCTTGAAACGGGCCTCGGCCAGAGGGCCATCCGTGTATCCTTCGAGGTTGTCCGGCCAATCCCCTTCTGCTGTGGGTTCGGGCGTGTAGTCGCCGAGTCGGTAAAGCTTGTCCGCTACCATCGGACGGCCGAAATACGTACCCGATTCACGACACAGGAATGCGATGATGGGTTCCGCATTGAAGGTCATGGCCAGGTTGCCCTGGTCGTCCGATCGCACCTCACGGATGTCATCGATACGCAGACCGGCTTCCAGAGCACTCTCGTCAGGGCTTATCTGGCGATTTTGCCGGACGGCTGACGCATCGCCCAGCCCCTCGCCGATGAAGGGAAAAAGCGTGCCATCCAGCTGGATGCGTCGCATCCGGAACTGCTCCCCTTCCGCGACGAAAACGCTGGAAGGATCTTTTTTGTCCAGCGTGACGGCGACGGGGCCCGCGACCGGCACTTCGACTGACCGCGTCGATCCCTGCACCGAGGCCGAGGTGTTCAAGAAGTTTCCGGCGAAGGTGACGAGCGGACGCACGGGGTCGCTGAACCATGTCTGGCAGATTTCCCGTGCGGGGCGATCGAAGGCCAGGAACCGTGAGATGAACGTGCTGGCGATTTCCTGTTCCGAGCCGGCCAGAAAAGAGGGAGCCTCCGGGTCGCCAGGAGGGAGCAGGATCTCACTTTTGACACCTGCCGAGGCCTGAGCGATCAGGGCCTGCAGACCCACCGCCCTCCCTGGCTGGGTGATCACACTTTCCACCGAGACGTTTCGTGCGCGTGACAGGGCTCGCAAGGATTCGATGACGTAGGTCGAGCCGACGTCAATCGCAATGGGCTGATTCTGGGCCGTGGTTCCAAAGCCCACCAGCCGACGATTTCCGGGCAAGATCACGCTGGGGAAGACCTGGATCCCGGCAGGAAAGACCGCAGGCGTCTCGAAAATGTACCTGGATCCCTCGGGCTTCACGCGAGCAGAGATCAGGGCGCGTTGCTCGGAGGCATCCTGGACGACCATGTAGCGGCCCCGAGCATCCGTGAAGAAGACCGCAGCATATCCGGCTTCGAGGGATTCCGCGTCCGGCACTTCTCCGGTGATGGCCACCGCTTCCCCGTCGGTCACGGACAGGATGACGTAGTTCCCTTCGACGGTGATGGACGAACCGTCCGGAACGCGTACGCCGGTTTGGCGGATCCCCGTATCGCGCGGGCTCGTGGGATTCCCGGCCTGGCAAGCGACCAGGCCAAGGGACAGGGCGACCGCTATCCTGGCGGAAGCATGAGCAAGCATCTTCATGACTGCACCCTCTCCTGGTACAGGAAGCTGGACCATAGCTTCCGCAGGCGCGAGGACTGTTCCTCGTTGAAGAAGAGATTTCCCGAAGGATCTCGGGCGACCCAGTAAGGTCTCGAGATGTAGAGCTCACGGGCTTCTCCATCACCCTGGGCCGAAAAGGGTATCTTGTATGCCAGCTGTCCGAGGAACCTGGGATTGCCTGCCAGGATCCAGGATTTTCCGGTGCCGTAGGGATCGGCGTAACGGATGAGCCGGTTGTCCGAATCTCCCAGGTACAGGCCATTCGACTGCCCTGCCTTGACCAGCTGGTGCGGGAAATTCAGATGGATCTCGGTCGCGTTTCCACCGTGCTCGACCGAAGGACGGAGAGGCAGGAAGACCCGCTTCGTTTCGCCCGGGACATAGGCACCCGCCTCGCCGAT